>NC_010511.1:7420000-7659055 GCF_000019365.1 Methylobacterium sp. 4-46
AGACGGTGCAGCGGCTGGAGGCACAAGGGATCGGGCTGCGCTCGCTCACCGAGCAGATCGACACCACCACCCCGAACGGGCGGCTGATCTTCCACCTCTTCGGCGCGCTGGGGCAGTTCGAGCGCGACCTGATCCGGGAGAGAACCCGCGCGGGTCTGAGCGCGGCGGCCGCTCGCGGTCGGAAGGGCGGCCGCAAGCCGGTGGTGACGCCCGAGGTGCTGCGCAAGGCTCAGGCGCTGATCGGGCAGGGGCTGACGGTGCGCGAGGCGGGCGTGCGGCTGAAGGTGGGCAAGACGGCGCTGTACGAGGCCCTTGCCACGACCGCATCATCGTCCGCGTCCGCGACCACGCATCTCTCTGCCCAGCAGATAACCTGACAGGTTTGTCTGACATCCTCAGCTGCACGGGCTGCTCGCGTCAGGCGCATCAGCTGAAGCGCTTTCCGACCTTGTCAGGAAAACGGTCGTTTTCCATACAGATCGGCTTGCAACTACCGCCCGTAACGTCTCACCGCAGCCACTGCCCATGAGTGAGAGTAGTCGCGAAAACCCCGCTCTCTTGGAAGGAGGAGGTTCTCCACGGGAGAGCGACCGAGCGTAGGCTCACCGAGGTCCGTACAGCCATCTAGGCGACTGAGAACCTTCAGAGACGGTGAGCGGAAAACACCCGGGATCACGTTCGGCTGCAGCGCATGCGTGTTGTCTTGTCTCATTGGATCAAGCGCTGCCCCGCAGCGGAATTACTGTCCTGTCGCTGAGGTGCCATTGGATTGCCGTGCCGGGCTGACGACCAGACCAAGGCAGCTTGGATTAGGCGCAGTTGAGTCCCGATGCGCTCGGCTAACGCATTAGGAGCCAACCCCATGTTCCGCTCAGCAGGCCTGGTATTCATCGTCCTGACCACCTCGGCCGCCTTGGGCGGTGAGTTTCCGCGCTATGACATCGAGGCGACCTGCCGCGCGGCGCCTGCCCTCGCAGGAGGAACTGGCAACGTCGACCGGAACTGCCTCAGGGACGAAGCACAGGCACGGACGCAAGTCGAGCAGCAATGGGCCGGCTTCCAGACACGACGCCGCGACAACTGCGTCCAGGAGACAAGCATCGGGGGGCCGCCGAGCTACGTCGCCCTGCTCACGTGCTTGCAGATGTAGGCCGACGACAATGCCTAGGCCATCGCGAACTCCTCCGCGCCGAGGCGCAGCCCAGCGCCCGGTCAGGAGCGCGCTTGCTGCACCATCGCGCGTCAACGACACCGGAAGTGTCGATGCCCTGAACCGAGGCGAGACGCGCAGGTCGACCACCCTCGCCGACGAGACCAGCCCCGCGACGCAATCTGAGGCTCGCCCGGGCATGCGCTGGATCCCCGGCGGGACCTTCCGCATGGGGTCGGACCGGCACTACCCCGAGGAGGCGCCTGCTCATCGCGTGGCGGTCAGGAGCTTCTGGATGGACGAGACACCGGTGACCAACCGGCAGTTCCGCGAGTTCGTGCGCGCGACCGGCCACGTCACCTTCGCCGAGAGGCGGCCCGACCCGAAGGACTACCCGGGCGCCCTCCCCAATCTGCTGTACGCCGGCTCTATCGTCTTCACGCCGCCAGACCACCCCGTCGACCTGCGGCTGTGGGGCGTGTGGTGGACCCTGCTCGAGGGAGCCGATTGGCGCCACCCCTACGGCCCGAGGAGCACCCTGCACGGCCTCGACAACCATCCCGTCGTGCACGTGACCTACGCCGACGCGCTCGCCTACGCGCGGTGGGCCGGCAAGGACCTGCCCACGGAAGCCGAGTGGGAGTTCGCCGCCCGCGGCGGGCTCGAAGGGGCCGAGTTCGCCTGGGGCGACGCCTTCACTCCGGCCGGGCGGCACATGGCCAACACCTGGCAGGGCCAGTTCCCCTGGCAGAACCTCGCGCAGGACGGCTTCGCACGCACCTCGCCCGCCAAGGCCTTCCCGCCGAACGGCTACGGCCTGCACGACATGATCGGCAACGTCTGGGAGTGGACGAGCGACTACTTCGCGGACCGGCACCCGGCCGACGCACCGAAGGCCTGCTGCATCCCCCGGGACCCGCGCGGCGGCACGGAGGAGCGCAGCTACGACCCGCGCCTGCCCGAGATCCGGATCGCCCGCCGGGTCCTGAAGGGCGGATCGCACCTGTGCGCGCCCAACTTCTGCAGCCGCTACCGACCGGCGGCACGTCTGCCCCAGCCGGTCGACACCTCGACGAGCCACGTCGGCTTCCGCTGCGTCGTCAGGGAAAGGAGCGTCTCATGACCCATGATCGTGCATTCACCCCGGGTCCGTCGGGCCGGAGCCGCCCGCGCTCCACGAGGGCGGCGCTGATCGGGGCGACGGCCCTGGTCGCGGCGACGCCGGCCGTGCCGAGCTTCGCCCAGGCGCCGCAGCAGCAGAAGCCCAACATCCTCTTCATCGTCTCCGACGACACCGGCTACGGCGACCTCGGGCCCTACGGCGGCGGGGAGGGACGGGGCATGCCCACGCCCAACATCGACCGCCTCGCCGAGGACGGGATGACCTTCTTCTCGTTCTACGCCCAGCCCAGCTGCACCCCGGGCCGGGCCGCGATGCAGACGGGGCGGATCCCGAACCGCAGCGGGATGACGACGGTAGCGTTCCAGGGCCAGGGCGGCGGCTTGCCGGCCGCCGAGTGGACGTTGGGCTCGGTGCTGAAGCAGGGCGGCTACAAGACCTACTTCACGGGGAAATGGCACCTCGGCGAGGCCGACTACGCGCTGCCCAACGCCCAGGGCTACGACGTCATGCAGTATTGCGGCCTCTATCACCTCAACGCCTACACCTACGCCGACCCGACCTGGTTCCCCGACATGGACCCCGAGCTCAGGGCCATGTTCCAGAGGGTCACCAGGGGAGCCCTGTCCGGCAAGGCTGGCGAGAAGGCCGTCGAGGATTTCAAAGTCAACGGTCAGTACGTGAACACCCCCGTCGTCGACGGCAAGGCCGGCGTGGTCGGCATCCCATTCTTCGACAGCTACGTCGAGAAAGCCGCGCTCGGCTTCCTCGACGACGCCGCGAAGGCGGGCAGCCCTTTCTACATCAACGTCAACTTCATGAAGGTGCACCAACCGAACATGCCGGCCCCCGAGTTCGAGCACAAATCGCTCTCCAAGAGTAAGTACGCCGACTCGGTCGTCGAGCTCGATGCCCGGATCGGGCGGATCATGGACAAGCTGCGCTCGCTCGGGCTCGATAAGAACACGCTCGTCTTCTACACGACTGACAACGGCGCGTGGCAGGACGTCTACCCCGACGCGGGCTACACCCCCTTCCGGGGCACGAAGGGCACCGTGCGCGAAGGCGGCAACAGGGTGCCGGCAATGGCGGTCTGGCCGGGCAAGATCAAGCCCGGCACGAAGAACCACGACATCGTTGGGGGCCTCGACTTGATGGCCACCTTCGCCTCGGTCGCGGGCCTCACGCTGCCGGACAAAGACCGCGACGGCCAGCCGATGATCTTCGACAGCTACGACATGTCGCCGGTGCTACTCGGGACGGGTAAGTCCGCGCGTAAATCGTGGTTCTACTTCACCGAGGACGAGCTGAGCCCGGGCGCGGTCCGCGTCGGCAACTACAAGGCGGTGTTCAACCTGCGCGGCGACGACGGCGCCGCCACTGGCGCCCTCGCGGTCGACACCAATCTGGGCTGGAAGGGATCCAGCAAGTACGTCGCGACGGTTCCGCAGATTTTCGATCTCTGGCAGGACCCGCAGGAGCGCTACGACGTCTTCATGAACAACTACACCGAGCGGACGTGGACGCTCGTGACAATGAGCGCGGCAGTGAAGAACTTGATGAAGACGTACGTGCAGTACCCACCGCGTAAGCTGCAGAGCGAGGTCTACACAGGTCCTATCACGATCTCGCAGTACGAGCGGCTGCAATCCGTCCGTGACGCGCTCGCGAAGGAGGGGATCACCCTTCCGATGCCCACGGGCCAGTAGCGGCAGCCGTGAGGCTTAAGGCGGACGCCTCTCCAAAGGCGCCCGCCCCGGATGACGTGCGCCGCGCGAGCGGGCCCTGGATGGCGCCTTCACGGCCGCGCGCTACCAAGTGTGGTGCGCCCTCGACGACATATGCCCGCTTGGGTATGCCCATACGGATCTGACAGCCTCTCGGCCATGCGAATTGGAGCGGCGTATGGGATCAGTGCAGTCCGTGCGCCGTACTGGTGTACCTCGGCCACAACCCCGGCGAACAAGCCGACGTAGTGGCTAAATCGAACATACAGCCTTGACGACCTACACGGCTCATGAAAGCTTGACCGCATCTCGGTTAGTTGGAAGACGTGTTCATGTCGCGAGCTCGGCAAGCGCTGCTGACGACACTCCTGTGCGCGGCCGGGCTGCAACCTGCGTCAGACGCACAGGCCGCCGAGTCGGCCCAAGGCGTGTATCTGCTCGGGTTTCGCGGCCCCCTTGCGGGTGTGACGCCTCCGCCGGGCTTCTACTTCGAGAACGACGCCTTCTTCTACCAGGGGGACCTGGCGGCGGGCCGCGTCTTCCAGAGCGGCGGTGTGGTCGCGTCCCAGGTCAAGCTCGATACTTACCTTGGCGTGGCGAATCCGATCTGGGTCACGCCGGTGGAACTGTTCGGCGGCTCACTCGGCTTCCAGGTGCTGATCCCATACGGCACCCCGGCCGTGAACGCCGGAGCCGTCCTGTTCTCGCCGCGCATCGACCGCATCATTGCCGGCCGCGAGAGTGACGCCGTCTTCAACCTCGGCGACATCTACGCCTCGTCCTTCATCGGGTGGCACTCGGGCAACTTCCACTGGAACCTGACCCTCACGGGGGTCATCCCGTCCGGCACCTACCAGACCGGCCAGCTGTCCAACATCTCGCTGAACCGCCCGGCGCTCGACCTCTCCGGAGCCATGACCTACCTCGACCCGGTCCTCGGCTACGAGCTCTCGGTGGTCCCAGGCTTCACCTTCAACTGGATCAACCCGGCCACCCAGTACCTGACCGGCACCGAGTTCCACGTCGAGTGGTCGGCCTCGAAGTACCTGACCAAGGAACTGACCGTCGGGCTCGTCGGCTACTTCTACGATCAGCTCACTGGCGACAGCGGCCGCGGCGACCGGGTCGGACCCTTCAAGGGGCGGGTGACCGCGCTCGGCGGCTCGATCGGCTACACGTTCAAGCTCGGAGAGATCCCGGTCTCGACGAGCGTGCGGGTGCTGCGCGAGTTCGACACGCGCAACCGCTTCGAGGGCACCGCGACTTGGCTGACCGTCGCGGCACCGCTCTGGGTTGCGCCGCCCAGGCCCGCGCCAGAGCCCAAGGCGGTCGTCGCCAAATACTGAGACCCGTCGGCGGACCCGGCCGTTTCAGGCCGGGCGGCTCAGAGCGACGCGCCCGTGCTGCGCGTGACGGGCGGCGGGGCCCAGGAGCCGTTCAGCACCGCGTGCTTCGGCCAGTAGGTTCGCATCATCAGCACGAACGGTCCTTTCGGCGCCGGCAGCCAGTTCGACTCGTGCTGGGATCCGGGGCTCTCGTTCTGGATGAACAGGTCGACCGAGCCGTCCGCGTTGGCCTTGAGGTCGTTGCGCGGGCTGACGGTGTAGCGGTTGATCGAGTTCTCGACGAAGAAGTAGTCCGCGTCGTACATTGTCAGCGACCAGAACCCGTCGACCGGCGGCAATTCGCCGGCCGGGAAGCGCATCACGTATTTCGAGGCGCCATCCAGCCGCCGGCCTGCAGCATCGACTGTCGTCAGCGGGTAGACCGCGTCCTGCGGCAGGTTGCAGCCGAGCCCGACCGCCGTCACTAACGCGCGCTGCAGGTAGTCCTTGCCATAGTCGCCGCCGTTGGTCGTGAAGGTCCAACCGTTGACGTGCTGGCCCGTCGTCTTCAGGTGCCCCATGATGCGAGGGATGGCTTCCTTTGGCGCCCTCTCAATCGCTTCTCGGACGGCAGACGACTGGCTTGCCGGATCAAAGGGCCGACCAGGCACAATGCCGAGCGAGGCCATCTTGGCGACCGGAACCCCGTCCGCGAGCGCCGGCGGGTTGTCCTCCATCAGGGCAGCCAGTAGGTTGAAGTAGGTCGCCGCGTCCATGCGGTTGACCTGCTCGCGCACAGCCGTCTTGGTGTCGACGCTCGGATCAACCCGGCCGGCAGGAGGCGTGTAGGGCTTCCCGATCATGTTCGCGGGAACGAGCTTGTACTGATCCTGCAGCGCGTGCACGGCCTTGTAGTCCTCCGGCGTGCCCGTGCAGTAGGTCCGACCGAGGATCCAGATCAGGCTGGTGGGGGCCAGGATGAGCTTGGCGCCGGACGGTACGTCGCCGCTCCAGCTGGGTCCGGCAATGAAGTAGGTCTGCGGGCCGGTGCCCGTCGTGCGCTTGCCCGGCACCGCGAAGACGTTCGTCCAGGCGCTCAGCATCGGCATGAGGAAGTAGCGCCCGTCCTCGTCCGGAATGCTGAGGAGGTAAGGCTCCTTTCCGACATCAACGAAGGCACTGGAGTAGAGCGTGTCCGCGTTGGGAGCGGTGACGGCCCGAAACTTGGCATCTGGGTACTCCCGCAGGTTGGCGAACTGGCCCATGGGGGCGTTCTTGCCTTCGGGCGCAGCCACGTTGGTCAGGACACGCCGAGTCATTTCCATGGTGACGAGCGGGTAGCCGTAGATGTAGGCGTCCGTCGCCAGCTCGAGCGGGTCCGCCGCGGCGGACTTGCCGATGAGGAGAGCGTCCTGAGCCGAAGTCTGCGCCCAGGCGCGCGGCAGGGCCGGTCCGGCGAACGGCGCTATGGCGGCCCCGGCAGTGAAGATCCGTCTGGTGACAGGCATGGTCGCTTCCTCGTGAAAGACCTGGGTGGATCCGGGCTGGTTCAGGAAGATCACCGATCCGTCGCGCCCGCCGACGGGCTGCCGCGCGCCGGTCGCGTCGCCTCACAGACGATCGATCACCGTGTTCGCTCGCGTGATGTCGAACCGCGTCATCGCGATCTCCTGCATGACGTCGGGAAGCGGCTCACACCCAAGATCGCAGGCGCACGCGACTACCCCTCCCCATGCCGCAGAAGGGGATTGTGGTTGGTCTGGCATGCTGCGGTATGCGCAGCTTGATCCGAGGGGACTCAGTCCACGCACCTCGACAACGAGCAGCGGCCCGGCGCAAGAGCCGCACGGTCCAGATGATCAAGATCCAGGACGCTATCAGCTACGCGCGGAGAGCCGCGCGCTTGTCCAGAAGCGGGGAACGCAGACGAGGACGCGTGCCGGAGGTCTACTCCCCACCGAAACGCACCCTGCTGCAGGCTTCTCCCGAGAGCCGGAGGCTCTGGTTCCATACGCCGCGCTTACGCGAACGGGCTGCCTGCGTGTGCGAAGGGCGGTACAGCCCTAACCCAGCCGCTCGCAACCTGGGAACGTGCTGGTCTGCCTGCATGGCGATCAATCAGGCTGGAGCATACACGGTCGGGATGCTTGAGGATGTTCGTCTATTGGCCATGCATGAAATGCAGGCATGCTGTCCAGAATTCACACTTTCATGTTGTTGCAATGCAGCATAAACAACATCCGTGAGGCCGCGATGGCGTCGTGGCCTCGCAGCCCTCCATGGGCGTTTCCTCCCTAGACTTCAGGCCGCCCTATGTGGGCGGCCTCTTTTCTAGAACACCAAAGCACAATTACCGTCTGGCTTCAAATGGCAGCGCTACCAGTCAGTTCTGCCTATCAGGCCGTTACGTTCAAGGGTCGTGGCCAAGGCTCCTCCCTGGGCGGCCGGATCCTCTTGCACGTCTGCCCCCTCTGCTCACAGCGCAATGCGCCGGTAGCGGAGCAGAACGGTCAGTGTGCTTGGTGCGCCTACATCCCGGATCCGGCCGACGTCGAGCTGGTCCCGCCAAGTTCACCGGCTTCTCGGTGACCTCATAAAGTCGCCTCTGCCCCAGCCGCTCCAGAGCCAACCGATGTCGCCATCTGCACACTGCCAACCCGTGTTGCTGAACACCGCCAGCCCCGATCACCAGGGTTGCCTCCTCTTCGTGGACGAGCGGCTGGTCGCGGTGGTGACCCGCCTCAAGGAGGGTGAAGGCAGGCAGCCTGAGCACCGGGGTCGCTGGTTTCTGGAGGCCGGCTTCGGCCCGTGCCAACGCGGGGCCGACGCTCCGTGCTTTGCATCGTGTGACGAGGCCCTGAGCTGGGCGCGTCAGCAGGTGGAGCAGCGCGTCCGCAAGGCGCTACTCCAGTAGGGCGCTGGGACGAGCCGGGGTCCGTCCGGCGTTCCTGGCCCATAATCGCCACGGTTCCGTCCGGACCTTGCTTTTGGGCGAGTTAGGCGAACGGCCTTAGGCGACGCGACGTTGGCCCCTGGCGGGGCGAATGGCTGTAGCTGGTAGATGTTCCCCCACGGGCCGCGGGCAGGTGCTGGGCCGCCATCCACTTATCACGTGGGCGGGCAGAACGCGCCGCGACGGATCAGGGCTCTGAGACGACGAGGCCCGCCCGGTAGGCCGCCGGGCGGGCTTTGACGCGAGACGGATGGCGGGTTGCCACTGGGTTAACGGTGGCCCGAAATGGTTAACGACCGATCGCATAGCACCCTGGCCCGGGTGGCCCTTCACGTTCGGCTAAGCGGACGCTCGCGGCCCGTTGCATGACGGCCACGCATGAGCTTCCGGCCCTGCCGCGCCCCGCTTCCGCGAATCCTGACCCGCACCTCTAGGTGGCGCTGACGGCCCTGCGACCCTGCCCCCCGGCAGCCCGACCCGGGTTCTGCTGCCCTGGATTTACAGGTCTATCCCTATCAGTAAGCGTGTCCTGCACAGATCTGCACCCACCCCCCACGAGCGAGGCGGCAGACCTGCGGGGGTCGTGTCCCTGGTGGTGGTGTAGCTCGACGGGAGCGAGAGAGCCCGCCTGCGCGCCCTCCACAGCGCCGAAGCAGGCGGGATCTCTCGCGGGGTGGTCATCGGCGGTTGCCGGGTAGGGTCGGGGTGCGAGCACCAACCTCGAACCCGAGAGACCTCCGATGACCGACGAGATGATGAGCCTGCGCGGGCTGCTGGAGAAGAGCGCCGACGCCGACCTGCTGCGCGAGATGATCGGCTTTGCGGCCGAGCGGCTGATGGAACTGGAGGTGGGCGGCCTGACCGGGGCGGCCCACGGCGAGAAGAGCGCCGAGCGGCTGGTCCAGCGCAACGGCTATCGTGACCGGGATTGGCAGACGCGGGCCGGCACGGTCGAGCTGCGCATCCCCAAGCTGCGCAAGGGCTCGTACTTCCCGGCTTTCCTGGAGCCGCGCCGGATGGCCGAGAAGGCACTCACGGCGGTGATCCAGGAGGCCTACATCCAGGGCATCTCGACCCGCTCGGTGGATGACCTCGTCCAAGCCATGGGCGGCACGGGCGTGTCCAAGAGCCAGGTCAGCCGGCTCTGCCAGGAGATCGACGAGCGCGTGGGCGCGTTCCTCGACCGGCCGCTCGAGGGCGAGTGGTCCTATCTCTGGATCGATGCGACCTCCGTGAAGGTGCGCCAAGCCGGGCGCATCGTCTCCGTCGCCGTGATCGTGGCGGTCGGTGTGAACAGCGACGGCCGCAGGGAAGCGCTCGGCATGGACATTGGCCCCTCCGAGGCTGAGACGTTCTGGACCGGGTTCCTGCGCAAGCTGGCGCGCCGCGGCCTGCGCGGTGTGAAGCTGGTGATTTCGGACGCCCACACGGGCCTCAAGGCGTCGGTCGCCAAGGTGATGAACGCGACTTGGCAGCGGTGCCGCGTCCACTTCATGAGGACCGTGCTCGCCCACGCTGGCCGCAGCGGGCGGCGCGTCGTGTCCGCCTTCATCGCCACCGCCTTCGCCCAGGACGACGCGGAGGCCGCCCGTCAGCAATGGCGACGCGTGGCCGACCAACTCCGACCCAAGGTGCCCAAGCTCGCAGCCCTGATGCATGAGGCGGAACCCGACGTGCTGGCCTACATGGGCTTCCCGGCCGCCCACCGGGTCAAGCTTCACAGCACGAACCCGCTGGAGCGCCTCAACGGCGAGATCAAGCGGCGCACCGAGGTGGTCGGCATCTTCCCCAATGAGGCGGCCATCACCCGCTTGGTCGGCGCGCTCCTGCTCGAACAGAACGACGAGTGGGCCGTCCAGCGCGCCCGCTACCTGACCCTGGAAAGCATCGCCCCGATCAGCGATGATCCTCTTGTCAGCCTGCCCACCCTGGCAGCCTGATCGTCCCGGCCCCGCCCGGTGACTGTGGTGGCCACGCCGCAGCTACACCACGCCTGGGGACACGACCCCTGCGGGCGCCCTGGTTGAGGGGCCATCGGGGCGTCGGGGCAGGTGTCTGCCGGCCCTCGGCGAGGCGCAGCCAGGAGCACCACTCCTCGGACACGAGGCGCACCACGTTCGTGTCATTCCGCCAGCCGGTGATGGCGCGCCCCTAGACGGTCACCAAGCCGAGGTGGGCAGCCTCGCGCAGGGCGTTCCTCACCAGGGTCTCGCACGCCCCCGCGAGCGCCGCGATGTGGCCCACGGCCAAGCGGCAGTCCCCACGCCGGCAGCACACCGTGGAAGCGGGCGAGGTGCGCAATGGGCCGCCTGGCCGTGCGATCGGCCGCGTAGACGTAGGCCACCCCGGGCGGGTCGAGCCCGCCCCAGGGCCGGTCGACAAGGGTATGCGCCCAAAGCTGGCCCGTCTTCGTGCGACCGCGTCTGGGATCGAGCACCGGCGCGGTGGTCTTGTCCGCGAACAGCTTGCCCGAGGCCCTCAGCTGCTCCAGCAGCCGCGCGTGCACCGGGCGGAGCAGGAGTGCTGGTGCGGACGGCGGGACTCGAACCCGCACGGCCTTGCGGCCGCAAGATTTTAAGTCTCGTGCGTCTACCGATTCCGCCACGTCCGCGCCCGCCCCGGTTACCCCGGCGCCGGGGCGCAGATCAAGCGCCGGTCGGCTCGGCCGGCCTCCAGCCGTACAGCCAGGCGTAGCGCTCGGTCATGCGGGCGGGGCCGAGCCGGGCCATCACGGCGTCGCGCGCCGCCGCCACCAGCCCGCCCGCGTGGTAGACGCGCCCGTTGCGGCGCGCCTGATGCTGAACCTGGCGCGCCCGCGGGCGGCGCGCGGCCGCGTAGGCCGCGAGGGCCTGCGGCACCGGGGCGCCCGCCAAGCAGGCGGCGAGCACGGCCGCGTCCTCGATCGCCAGCGCCGCCCCCTGGGCCAGGAAGGGCAGCACCGGATGGGCCGCGTCGCCGAGGAGCGCGAGCCGCCCGCGGGCCATCGGCCGGGCCGCCGGCCGGTCCGCCAGGGTCCAGACCAGCCAGTCCCGCGGCTGCGCCAGCAGCTCGGCGAGCGGGGCCGCGGCGTCCGCGAACCCCGCGCGCAGCCGGGCCGGATCGCCCGGCGCGCTCCAATCCGCCTCGTCGCGCCGGTCCGGCAGGACCGCCACGACGTTGATCCGCTCGCCGCCGGCGATCGGGTAATGCACCACGTGCCGGCCGCGGCCGAGCCAGAGGCCGGTCTCGTCCCCCTGCAGGGCGCCCGGCGCTTGGCCGCGCGGCAGCGTCGCGCGCCAGGCCGCCGCCCCGACCGGCCGCAGCGCGCCGCCGTCGAGGCGCGCCCGCAGGGCCGAGCGGATCCCGTCCGCCGCGACGACGAGGTCGGCCTCGAGGGTCTCGGCCCGGCCGCCCGCGCTCTCCACCGTCAGGCTCGCGCCCGAGGCCGTCTCGCGGAACCCCGTCGCGGCGCGCCCGACGAGGAGCCGGATGCCGGGCCGGCCGCGCACCGCGTCGAGCAGGATCGTCTGCAGGTCCGCCCGGTGGATCACCAGGTAGGGCGCCCCGAAGCGCTCGCGCATTGCCGCGCCGAGCGCGACCTCGCCGATCGTCCGCCCGCTCGCCAGGCCGCGGATCCGCACCCGGGCGGGCTCGCCCGCCACCCGGCGCAGGGCCGGCCCGAGGCCGAGATCGGTCAGGAGCCGGCTCGCATTGGGCGAGAGCTGCAGCCCCGCCCCGACCTCGCTGAAGGCGGTGCGGCGCTCGACGAGGGTGACCGTGTGGCCGCGCGCCGCGAGCGCCAGGGCGGCGGTCAGCCCGCCGATCCCCGCCCCGGCGATCGCGATCCGGAGGCCCGGCCCGTCCGGGAGCGGCTTATTCGGCGGCAAGGCGGGCGCGATCGTCCCAGACCGCCGAGGCCGGGTCGGCCGTGCCCGGCTTCAGGTCGCCGCGGTAGCGGTACAGCGTCGAGCAGTACTGGCAGATGATCTCGCTCTCCGCCCCCATGTCGAGGAACACGTGCGGGTGGTCGAAGGGCGGCAGCGCCCCGATGCACATGAACTCCTTCGAACCGACGTGGATGACGCGGGCGCCGTCCTGGTTGTGGAAGTGGGGTACGGCCTTGTCTGCCATCGCGGGGATCCTGCCTGGAGCTTGGCTCTCGGCGTCCCTCTAGCCCCTCCCGCCCGGGGCGCCTAGGGGGCGGCGCGTCGCCGGTCCTGCTTTCGACACGATCCCCTGCGACGGCTCCGCCATCGACAGGCGCGAGGACGAGGGGGACCCGCATGAGGCGCTGGATCATCGCGGGGGCCGCCGCGGCCGCGCTCCTGGTGCCGCGGCCGGGCCTCGCCCAGAGCAGCACGGCGATCGGGGCCGGCGCCGGGGTCGTGGCCGGGGCCGTCGTGGCCGGGCCGATCGGCGCCGTGGTCGGCGGGCTGGTGGGCGCCGCCTGGGGCGAGACCGCCAAGCCCCGCCGGCACCTGCGCCGCCGCGCCGCGCGGGTGCGGACGGCGCGGCCCGCGCGGGCCGCCCCGCCGGCCCGGGTCGCCCGGGCCGCGCCGGCGCCCTGGGTCGATCCCCGCTGAGCGCGGGCCCGCGGCGCGGGGCGCCGCGCGCGGGGGAGACATGCGGCGGTGCGCGCCGCGGCGCGCTTGGCTTCCGTGCCGGAAGAGCCTACATCCACCGCACGCCCGCAGCCCGCGCACCCCGTCAAGCCGGATCCGGTTCCATGAGTCGTGACGAGCAGAGGACGGCCGAGACCGGCCGCCGCCAGGAGCCGCCGATCCACGGGGCGGAGGCCTTCGAGGCAATGCGCAAGGCCGGCCGGCTCACCGCCGAGGCCCTCGACCTGCTCATGGAGGCGGTGGCGCCCGGCGTCACCACCGAGGCCCTCGACCAACTCGCCTACACCTTCGCGATGGACCACGGCGCCTATCCGGCCTCGCTGTTCTACCGCGGCTACCCGAAATCGATCTGCACCTCGATCAACCACGTCGTCTGCCACGGCATCCCGAACGACAAGCCCCTGCGCGAGGGCGACATCGTCAACCTCGACATCTGCCTGATCGTCGACGGCTGGCACGGCGATTCCAGCCGCATGGCCTATGTGGGCGAGGTGCCGCGGCGGGCCGCGCGCCTGTGCGAGATCACCCACGAGGCGATGATGCGCGGCATCGCGGCGATCAAGCCCGGCGCCACCACCAACGACATCGGCGCGGCGATCCAGGCCTACGCGGAGGCCGAGCGCTGCTCGGTGGTGCGCGACTTCTGCGGCCACGGCCTCGGGCGCAGCTACCACGACGCGCCGACCATCCTGCACTACGTCGAGCCGAGCTACAGCGTGGTGCTGCGCCCCGGCCAGTTCTTCACCGTCGAGCCGATGATCAATCTCGGCCGGCCCCACGTGAAGGTGCTCTCCGACGGCTGGACCGCCGTCACCCGCGACCGCTCGCTCTCGGCCCAGTTCGAGCACACGGTGGCGGTGACGGAGACGGGGGTCGAGATCTTCACCCTGTCGCCCAAGGGCCTCGACCTGCCGCGCCCGCCCGCCTGAGCGGGGCCATGCGCCGCGGCAGGCCGCCGGAGCGGCCAGGCAGGCCGCCGGAGCGGCCCGGGGGCCTGGCAGAGGCTCCCGGCGAGGCGCCCCACTACCACGGGCACCGCGAGCGGCTGCGGGCGCGCTTCGCGCAGGGCGACACGCTGCCCGACTACGAGTTCCTCGAACTCGTCCTGTTCCGCTCGATCCCGCGCCGCGACGTCAAGCCGATCGCCAAGGCGCTGATCGCCCGCTTCGGCAGCTTCGCCGAGGTGATCACCGCCCCGGCCGAGCGCCTCGCCGAGATCGACGGCATCGGGCCCGCGGTCGTCGCGGATCTCAAGATCCTGGAGGCGGCGGGACGGCGGCTCGCCCGCGGCGCCGTCGCCGACCGCCCGCTCCTCTCCTCCTGGAGCGCGGTCCTCGACTATTGCCGGGCCGCCATGGCCTTCGCGCCGCGCGAGGAGTTCCGCATCCTCTTCCTCGACAAGCGCAACCGCCTGATCGCCGACGAGGTGCAGGGGCGCGGCACCGTCGACCACACCCCGGTCTATCCCCGCGAGGTGGTCCGCCGCGCCCTCGAACTCTCCGCCACCGCCCTCATCCTGGTGCACAACCACCCCTCGGGCGACCCGAGCCCGTCGCAGGCGGACATCCGCATGACCCGGGACATCGTGGGGGCCGCCGAACCCCTCGGCATCGTCGTGCACGACCACATCATCGTCGGGCGGGACGGCCACGCGAGCTTCAAGGGCCTCAAGCTGATCTGACGGCGCGGCCCGGCCGGTCCCGACGGGTCACGGGGCCGGACTTGCCTAGGGCCGGACTTGCCCAGGGCCGGACTTGCCTATGACCGGACCTGCCCACGGATTGGGCAGGGGGCGGCTCGCATTTGATCGCAAGATTCGGCCCCGCCAACCCCGATCCCCGCGAACCCCATGCCCCAACGGCGCATTTCCTTTGCCTTGGCCCCCGTCTTGCGTCTAGCTTCCGGGCCAACCAGAGGGACGCCCATGCCGCTCAGCGCGTTCGACGAGATGAACGGAATCCCCGGGAGCGGACGCGACCAATCCTCAGTCCGCGGCGCCTACGCGGCCCTGAAGACTTGGCTCGACTCGACGCCGCCCGAACACTTCAACACGCGCCGCAGCCAGGCCGAGCTGTTCTTCCGGCGCATCGGCATCACCTTCGCGGTTTACGGGGACAATGAATCGACCGAGCGATTGATCCCGTTCGACATCATTCCGCGGGTGCTCACCAAGCCCGAATGGGGCTTCCTGGAGCGCGGATTGAAGCAGCGCGTGACGGCGCTGAACGCCTTCCTGGCCGACATCTACGGGCCGCAGGAATGCATCAAGGCCGGAATCATCCCCGGGGATCTCGTCTACCGCAACCCGCATTACCGGCTGGAGATGCGGGATTTCGAGGTGCCGCACGGCAAGTACGTCCACATCGCCGGCATCGACATCGTGCGCACCGGCGAGGACCAGTTCTACGTGCTGGAGGACAACGCCCGCACCCCGTCCGGCGTCTCCTACATGCTGGAGAACCGGGAGGTGATGCTGCGCCTCTTCCCCGAACTGTTCTCGAAGCACCGGGTCTCGCCGGTCGAGGCCTATCCGGACGCGCTGCTCGCCACCTTGCGCAGCCTCGCCCCCAAGAGCGCCGCCCGCGACCCGACGGTCGTGCTGCTCACGCCCGGCCGCTTCAACTCGGCCTTCTACGAGCACTCCTTCCTGGCCGACAAGCTCGGGGTGGAACTGGTCGAGGCCTCCGACCTCTTCACCAGGGACGACGTGGTCTACATGCGGACCACCGAGGGGCCGCGGCGCGTCGACGTGATCTACCGGCGCATCGACGACGACTTCCTCGACCCGCTGGTGTTCCGGCCCGATTCGGTGCTGGGCGTGCCCGGGCTGATGAGCGCCTACCAGAGCGGCAGCGTGACGCTCGCCAACGCGGTCGGCACCGGCATCGCGGACGACAAGGCGGTCTACAGCTACATGCCGGAGATCGTGCGCTTCTTCACCGGCGAGGATCCGATCCTGCACAACGTGCCGACCTGGCGCTGCCGCGAGAAGGACGCCCTCGCCCACGTGCTGGCCAATCTCGGCGACCTCGTCGTCAAGGAGGTCAACGGCTCGGGCGGGTACGGCATGCTGGTGGGGCCGCACGCGACGAAGCGCGAGATCGAGGAGTTCTCCCGCAAGCTGCGCCACGCGCCGGACGGCTTCATCGCCCAGCCGACGCTCGCCCTCTCCACCTGCCCGACCTTCGTGGCCTCCGGGGTCGCCCCCCGCCACGTCGACCTGCGGCCCTTCGTGCTGACCGGGGCCGACGAGATCCGGATCGTGCCGGGCGGCCTCACCCGGGTCGCGCTCAAGGAGGGATCGCTGGTGGTGAATTCGAGCCAGGGCGGGGGCACCAAGGACACCTGGGTCCTCGACGCGTGACGGCGCGCCCCGCCCCGGTCCCCCGCCCATCCTCTTCCGAAGCGCGCCCCATGCTCTCCCGCACCGCCGACAACCTCTACTGGCTCTCCCGCTACAGCGAGCGGGCGGATTTCATCGCCCGCATCCTCGACGCCGCCCTCCGCCTCACCGCGCTGCCGGCGAGCTACGGCGGCGGCGAGAGCAACGAATGGGCCTCGGCCCTGGCCTCGGCGGGCAGCGCCGAGGTGTTCAAGCCGCTCTACGACAGCGTGAACGAGCACACGGTGCGGGACTTTCTCGCCTTCAGCCCGCACAACCCGTCCTCGATCCGCTCCTGCCTGCAGACCGCCCGCGAGAACGCCCGCAGCGTCCGCACGGCGCTGACGGTCGAGATGTGGGAATCGATCAACGAGGCGTGGCTGACGCTGCGCTCCTACGAGGGGCGCGACCTCAGCCGCGAGGAATTCGCCCGCTTCCTCGACTGGGTGAAGGGCGTGTCCCTCGCCTTCGACGGCTCGGCCTACCGCACCATGCTGCGCAACGATGCCTACTGGTTCACGAGGCTCGGCGTGGCCATCGAGCGCGCGGACAACACCGCCCGCATCCTCGACGTGAAGTACCACGTGCTCCTGCCCGAGACTGAGCGGGTCGGCGGCAGCCTCGACTACTTCCAGTGGACCACGATCCTGCGCGAGGTCTCGGCGCTCACCGCCTATCACTGGGTCTACCGGGAGAGCATCAAGCCCTGGCTGGTGGCGGACCTGCTCATCCTGAACCGGCAGATGCCGCGCTCCCTGGCCAATTGCTACGAGATGCTGGTGCGCCACCTCGACCTGATCGCGGACGCCTACGGCCGGCGCGGCCCGTCCCAGCGCCTCTCCAGCAACATGCTGGCCCGCCTGGACAGCGCCTCCGTGGAGAGCATCTTCGCCGGGGGATTGCACGAGTTCATCCAGGGCTTCATCCAGGACAATAACCGCCTCGGCGCAGCCATCACGGAGCAGTACCTCGTGTGATGGCGATCCGGGCGGTTGCCCCGCCCGGCCCCTTCCCGGCTTCGCCCCAGCCACAGGTTCCCATGCGCATCCGCGTCGTTCACGAGACGGCCTACGAGTACGACTCCCCGGCCCGCGGCCTGATCCAGATCCTGCGCCTCACCCCGCGCGACCACGACGGCCAGCACGTGCGCCTCTGGCGCATCGAGCCGACCGCGGACGGGCGCCTGAGCCGCCGCGAGGACGGGTTCGGCAACATCGTCCACGTCTACAGCGCCGACGGGCCCGAGGAGGCGCTGGTGGTGCGGGTCACCGGCGAGGTCGAGACCAGCGAGACGCACGGGGTGGTGCGGGGCGCGGTCGAGCGCCTGCCCGACCTGTTCTACCTGCGCGAATCGCGCTTCGCCGCCGCGGACGCGGCGATCCGGGAATTCGCCGACGACGTCACCGCGGGCGCCAGCGAGCCGCTCGGCCGCCTTCACGCCCTGGTGGACGCCGTCCACCAGGAGGTGGCCTACGCCCCGGGCGGCCCGACCCACTCGAGCAGCACGGCCGCGGAGGCCTTCGGCCTGCGCAAGGGCGTGGGCCAGGATCTCGCCCACATCTTCATCGCGGCGGCGCGCCACCTGGAGATCCCGGTGCGCTACGTCTCGGGCTACTATTACCGGGCCGGGACGCCGGCCCAGGAGGCGGGCCATGCCTGGGCCGAGGCGCTGGTCCCGGACCTCGGCTGGGTCGGGTTCGACCCCTGCTTCGGCATCTCCGCCACGGAGGCGCATCTGCGGGTGGCGGTGGGGCTCGACTACCTCGACGCCGCCCCGGTGCGCGGCAGCCGCCTGGGCGGCGGCACCGAGACCATGACCGTGCGGGTGGTGGTCGACGACGTGCGCGCCCAGGCCCAGGCCCAGGCCCAAGCATAGGCCCAGGCCCAGGCATAGGCGCAATCGCAGTCCTGACCCCGCCCGTGGCGCAATTGCGACGGCGCGGGCGAATCCGCCGCCGCACCCGGCTGCCACCTTGCCTCGGGGACGCGGCGCCTTAACGGTGGGCGACGCCTCCGGCCACGGAGCGCCCGCGCGGGCGCGCCGCGACCGCCCGGCCCCACGCGCTCAGACGATCCCGACCATGGCCATCCCGTTCGATCTCCCGCTCGCGCACCTCCTCGCCATGACGGCCTCGGTGATCGCCGGCGCCCTCGTCGCGGATTCCGTGGAGACGTCGGGGCGGCGCTGGCTCGACCGGGCGCGGCGGTTCCTCGGCGGCTGCTGAGCCGCGTTTCATCTCTGGACCCGGTCCGGCGGCTCTGAGAGGGTTGCGGCGGACTTGCGCCGGCGGCGGCCGGGGGAGCGCTGAGCCATGACCTACTGCGTCGGGATCCTGGTCGAGGAGGGTCTCGTCATGATCGCCGACACCCGCACCAATGCGGGTCTCGACGACATCTCGACCTTCCGCAAGCTGCACCTGTTCGAGGTGCCGGGCGAGCGCGTGCTGGCGCTCGCCTCGGCGGGGAACCTGTCGGTGACCCAATCGGTGGTGGCGCTGCTCACCGAGGGCGTCGCCAATCCCGAGACCGGCGCCGTCGAGACCATCATGGACGCCCCGACGATGTTCCAGGCCGCCCAGCTGATCGGCCGGGCGATCCGGCGGGTGCGGGCGATCGAGCGCGAGGGCTTCGAGGCGGCGCAGCTGCGTTTCGAGGTGTCGTTCCTGTTCGGCGGCCAGATCGGCGACGGGCCGATGCGGCTCTACATGATCTACTCGGCCGGCAACTTCATGTCCTGCAGCCAGGACGCGCCCTTCCTGCAGATCGGCGAGCACAAGTACGGGAAGCCGATCCTCGACCGGGCGGTGACCTACCGGACCGACCTCTACGACGCGCTGAAGGTCGGGCTGATCTCGATGGATTCGACCATGCGGTCGAATCTCGGGGTCGGGCTGCCGATCGACTTCGTGGTGATCCGCCGCAACACCGTCCGGATGGAGGTGGTGCACCGGATCGAGGCGGGCGAGCCGTATTTCCACGACCTGCGCGAGCGCTGGTCGGCGGCCCTGCGGGCGGCGCACCGGGCGATTCCCCGCCCGCCCTACGGACCGGCCGCCGAGGGCTGAGGGCGCGCGCGCCCGACTCACCGCCGCGTCGGTGCGGGCCCGCGCCCGATCGCGAGCGCCCCCAGCAGCGCGCCGACCGCCGCGCCGGGATCCCGCGCCCGCATCACCCCGCCCATCACGGCGATGCCGGCGGCCCCCGCCTCCAGGCAGGAGGAGGCGGTCTCCGGGGTGATCCCGCCGAGCGCGACCACCGGCAGGCCGAGTTCCGCCGCCGGCGCGAGGGCTGCCGGCCCGAGGGCCGGGCCGTAGCCGGGCTTGCTCGCCGTGGCGAAGATCGGGCTCAGCGTGACGTAGTCGGCGCCCGCTTCGCGCGCCGCCCGCACCTCGGCGAGGGAGTGGGCCGAGACCCCGACCAGGGCCCCCGGGCCGAGCCGCGCCCGGGCCGCCGCGGCGGCCGCCGCGTCCCCGGCCTGCACGCCCCCCGCCCCGACCCGCGCCGCGAGCCCGGCATCGCGCCCGATCGTGAGCGTCCCGCCGGCCTCGCCGACCAGCCGGGCGAGCTCGCCCGCGAGCGCCGCGCGCTCCGCCTCCGGCAGGTCGCGGTCGCGCAGCCAGATCCAGCGGGCGCCCGCCGCCAGCGCCGCCGCGACCCGCGCGACGAGGGGCCGGTCCGAGCCGTGCCGGTCGCTGACGACGAGGAGCCGGGCGGGCAGCGGCCTCACGAGCCGACGAGGCCGAGCTGCGGGCTCGACGGTTCGGCCCGCGCCCGGCGCGGGATCCGGCCGGCCCCGTGCGCGAGGCGCCCCGCCTCGACCGCGTGGCGCATGGCCCGGGCCATCCGCACCGGGTCGTCCGCCTTCGCGACCGCCGTGTTGAGGAGCACCGCCGCGGCGCCGAGTTCCATCGCGATCACCGCGTCCGAGGCCGTGCCGATCCCCGCATCGACGATCACCGGGACCGGCGAGCGGCGGCAGATCAACTCCAGGTTGGCCGGGTTGGCGACGCCCATCCCCGAGCCGATCAGCGAGCCCATCGGCATCACGGCGGCGGCCCCGAGATCGGCGAGCCGGGCGCACACCACCGGGTCGTCGTTGCAGTAGGGCAGCACCACGAAGCCGGCATCGACGAGCTGGCGCGTGGCCTCGAGGGTCTCGGCGACGTCCGGGTAGAGCGTCTCGCGGTCGCCGATCACCTCGACCTTGATCCAGGCCGTGCCGAGGGCCTCGCGGGCGAGTTCGGCGGTCATCACGGCGTCGCGGGCGGTCTCGCAGCCGGCGGTGTTCGGCAGGAAGCGGTGGCCCGCGAGAAGTGAGACGGTGTCCGAGCCGTGGCCGCGCAGGGAGACGCGGCGGATCGACACCGTGGCGATCTCGGCGCCACTCGCGCGCACCGCCTCGGCCATGATCGCCTGGGTCGGGTAGCCGGCCGTGCCGATCAGGAGGCGCGAGCGCAGGGGGGTGCCGGCGATCACCAGCGGATCGTCGCCGTCCGGGGCGAGGGGGGTGGGTGTGGTCATGCGGGACTCCTGTGACGCGGCGCGGCTCGGGGCGCGCCTCTCCCCCGGGCCGAGCCCGGGCGCGGGCCGGCGGCATCAGCCGCCCTGCGGCGGCGCTAGCCGCCCTGCAGCGGCGCTAGCCGCCCTGCATGGCCCGCACGATCTCGACGCGGTCGCCCTCGCGGAGCGCCGTCGCGGCCCAGTCCGGCCGGCGCACCACCGCCCCGTTGAGGGCGATGGCGAAGCCCTGCGGGCCGGCGAGGTCGAGCGCGGCGGTCTCCTCGCGCCAGAGCGCGTCGAGGGTGGCGGCCTCGCTCTCGCGGGCCTCGCCGTTCACGGTGAGCTTCATGGCAGCCTCTGGAGGCGCGCCGTCCGGGGCGCGAAGCGGGCGGGGCCGAAGGGGGCGGCGACGGGCGGCAGCGCGCCGCCGCCGATCAGGCCGGCGATGGCCGAGGCGGTGACCGGCGCCAGCAGGACGCCGTTGCGGTGGTGGCCGACCGCGAGGACGAGGCCGGGCCGCGCCTCGCCGAGGATCGGCGCGTCGTCGTCCGAGGTCGGGCGGAATCCGGACCACACGTTCTCCACCTGCATCTCCTCGATGCCCGGGAAGGCCCGCCGCGCCCCCTCCAGCAGGGCGTAGAGGCCGCCCGCGGTGAGGCTCGCGTCGAAGCCGATCTCCTCCACGGTGGCGCCGACGATCAGCTGGCCGTCGCCCTTCGGCGCCATGTGGACCTGCTCGGTCCAGACCACGTGGTCGAGCCGGCCGCTGCGCGGGCCGACCCGGAGGGCGAGGGACTGGCCCCGGAGCGGCCGCACCGGCAGGGCGAGGTCGGGCACGAGGCTCCCCTCGCCCGCCCAGGCGCCGGAGGCGAGCACCACGGTGCCGGCCCGCAGGGAGCCGCCGGCGGTGATCACGCCGGTGACGCGCCCGCCCTCGCGCTCGAGGGACAGGACCGGGCAACCCTCGACGAGCCGCCCGCCCGCCCCGCGCAGGGCGCGCCGCAGGGCCGCCACGGTGCGGACCGGGTCGACCTGGTGGTCGGCGGGACAGAACAGGCCGGCGGTGACGGTCGGGCGCAGGGAGGGCTCGCGCGCGCGCACCTCGGGACCGGACAGCCACGCGACGTCGAGCCCCGCCCGGCGCTGCAGGTCGTGGCGGAAGCGCAGGCGCTCGACCTCGTCGCGCCCGAGGGCGATCACCAGGGTGCCCTCGCTCCGGTAATCGACGGCGAGGCCGGAGGCGGCCTCGAGCGCGTCGCGGAACGGGTGCCAGAGGCGCTGGCTCTCCAGCGCCAGCGGCAGCAGCGCGTCGCCGCCCGGCTCGTGCTCGGCCGCCGCGGCCAGCATGCCGGTGGCCGCGAGGCTCGCCCCGTCGCCCGCCCTGCCCCGCTCCAGCACCGCGACCGCGAGGCCGGCCTCGGCCAGCCGCCAGCCGATCGCCAGGCCGATCAGCCCGCCGCCCACCACCGCCACGTCGGCGCGCTCGGGCAGGCGGTCGTTGGCGGGATCGGCTGCGGGCCCGCCTTCGGGCCCGCCCGGGGCGGCGCGGCGGCGCCCGATCGGGGATGGAGAAGACATCAGCAACCCTCGTCTCCACGGTGGCCCGTCGAGATTGGAGTTGCGCCACGAAACGTGTTGAAGCGCCCGGGTCCGCGGACCCCGTCCAATCCCTACGCCGGTATGAGCCGGATCAGGTTCGAAGGATTTCCGCGCTGACCGGCCGCGGCCGGTCCATCGGTGTCTCAGCCCCTTGTCGGGGATCTCCCTGGAACGGACGGAATGTGGGCGAGGGACGGCGCCCCGTCAACCGCTCCGGGCGGGCCGGTAGAGGGCGATCTTCTCCGCGAAGCCGTCGAGGGGATGGCAGCCCACCGGCTCGGGGTCGCCCCACAGGAAGTCCACGAAGGGCTTCGACATCAGCAGCGGCTCGCCCAGGAGCTTGTTGAGCTTGGCGAGGCGGCTGGCGAGGTTGACGTCGCGCCCGATCACCGTGAAGTCGAGGCGCGCGCCCGAGCCGACATTGCCGTAGGCGGCCTCGCCGTGATGGAGCGCGATGCCGGCCGCGATCCGGGCCGGGAAGCGCCCGGCCGCATTCGCCTCGTCGAGGCGGCGCAGCGCCGTCTGGGCCGCGGTGAGCGCGCTCTGGGCCGCCCCGCCCAGCCCGTCGCCGGTTTCGCGGAAGATCGCCAGCAGGCCGTCCCCCATGTATTTCAGCACCTCGCCGCCCTCGCTCTCGATCGGCGGCACCAAGCAGTCGAAGTAGGTGTTGAGGAGATCGACCGAGGCCTCGGGCGTCAGCGTGCCGCTCAGCTGCGTGTAGCCGCGCATGTCGGCGAACAGGATCGCCGAGCGGATGCGCTCGACTTGGCCGCGCCGGATCGAGCCCGACAGGATGGCCTGGTGCGGCCCGTCCCCGACGTAGATGCGCAGCACCTGATCGAGCCGGGTGTTGAGGCCGCGCATCTCCATCACGGCCGACAGGGTCGGCACGATGAAGCGCAGGATGGCGAGGTTCTCGGCGGTGAAGCCGCGCGGGCTGCGCGTCGCGAAGGTGATGCCGTTGTTGGTGCCGTTGGTGAAGAAGATCGGGATCGCGACGTAGTGGCGGTAGCCGCTGGCCTTCAGCTCCGGGATGATGCTGAAGCGGTCGTCGGGCGTGCGGTCGAGGTCGAGGAGCAGCCACTCGCGGGTGGCGAAGATGTGGGCGAAGGGTGAGCGGGCGAGCGCCTGGTCGGTGGCCTCGCCGTGCGGGAACAGGCGGAAGCTGACGCCGCCCTCGCGGGTCCAGAACCGGCCGACGCCGGAATACTCGGAGTGGAGCGCGTCGATCGCCGTGGTGGCGCGATCGACCGGCAGGCCGAGGTCGTTGAGGCGCTCGGCGAGGCCCGCGAGCAGGTCGCCGGATTCCGGCATCCGCGCGCCCTCGCTCAGCAGCCAGTCGCGCAGGGCCACGCAGGCGCGAAACAGCCCGATCGGGATGCCGCCGGCCTCCGACCCGTCCGCCACGGCCGTGGGCGCTGGGATGGGTCGATCGGTCGGCAGGACGTGCGGCATCCGGCGGAAATGGGCAGCCCGCACGGCCAAGGCAAGGCGTGCCGCGCCACCGCCCCGTCGGCCCCGCGCGGGCCGGAGTGTCCCGGCCCGCGCGACCGGCGGCCGTTCGGGCGGAAGCGGAATCTCGGGCCGAGGCGTGTGATTCCGGCGCTCTCGCCCCACAGGTGGTTCGGAAGCCGTCGGATCGGAACGGATGGGCGCATGTCTGGAACGGGTCCGCCGACCTTCGGCGGATCGGCTGCGGCGAGGGTGCGGGCGCGGGGCGTCGGAACGCCTCGCGGACGCGACGGCCATCCCGTCGCCCCCGGATCGCTCCGAGTCGACCACGTCCGCTCCCGCTCGGGCGGGTTCGGTCGTTCCTCCCGGACGGCCGCGTCATCACCTGCGGACCGGCCAGAGGCTCATCCGGAGATCTCCGATGGGCTCGGCTGGCCGAGCAGATTGTCCCGACCCTCGTCCACGTCGATCTTAGGGGTGCCTCATGTCCGGTGGATCTTCTCCGTCCTTGACTTTCAGATACGCCATCAATCTCGACCCTGTGGCCGATAGCAATGATTTGGTGATCAGGTCGATTTTCAAATCTGGCAATTACACGATCAGCGATATCGCGGATTCGCCGTCGGACGACACGACGCAGCTCGGTGACGTTGCGGACGAGAAGTTCCAGGTCGTGGCGCCGGACGGGACCATCTTCAAGCCGAGCGAAACCTATTACGGCAGGACGCTCAACAATCCGGGGATCGTGGCGAGGCTCCCGAGCAAGCGCGGCGGTTTCACGTATTACCTGTTCACGAATAATGCCTATCAGCAGGGTGCGACGGTCTCGAAGGGCGATATCTCGCAGACGCCCACGGCCCTGTGCTTCGCCGCGGGCACGCGGATCCTGACGTCGCGCGGCGAGGTCGCGGTGGAGGATCTCCGGGTGGGCGATGCGGCGGTGACGGCCTCGGGCCGGGCCCGCCCGATCGTCTGGATCGGCCACCGCGAGCTCGCCGGCCCGCTCTCCCCCGACCAGCATCCGGTGCGGGTGCGGGCGGGGGCGTTCGGGGCGGGTCTGCCCGCGCGCGACCTCCTGCTCTCGCCCGGCCACCCGGTGCTGGTCGGCGCCGGGGCGGACGGCGAGGGCGGCGTGCTGGTTCCGGTGATGTGCCTGATCAACGGCACCAGCATCGCGCGCGAGCCGGCGGCGCGCGTCACCTACTGGCACGTGGAACTGGACGCGCACGACCTGCTGCTGGCCGAGGGGCTGGCCGCGGAGAGCTACCTCGACCTCGGCAGCCGGCCCTGGTTCGAGGAGGGCTCCGCCAGCGCCCTGCACGACCCGGACCTGGTGCCGGCGGGCGTGCCGGGCCGCTGCCGGCCGGTGGCGACGCGGGGGCCGGCCGTCGAGGCCGAGCGGCGGCGCCTCGACGCGGTCTTCGCCGCCTCCCTCTCCGCCCAGTGCGCCTGGCCCGAGGCCGGGGCCGTCGCCCTGCCGGGCTGACCGGCGCGGGCCGCCGTGCCGGGCGGCCCGCCCGCGCGTAAGGGCGCCGCCCGGTCCCCCGGACCGGGCTGCGGCGACGCGACCTCGGCCCCCTCCTCGGGCCGCCGCACCAATGCCGCCACCGGCCCGCGCGCCTGCCCCGACCAGCCGTGCGGGCCCGGCGCCGGCCCATCACCGGGAGATGACGATGGACGATCTGACGTCGGCGCAAGAAGACGAAATCACCTTCATCTCCGGCGTCGACCGAAGCGGCGCCGTCGCCAACAACACGTATTTCACCTATAATGTCGAAGGATATAATTTCAATCCGCCGAGAGCCTACATCTCGAAGTGGTACAACGACGACAAGGGCTCGCCGATCGCGGCGACGAGCAAGGCCGGGACGCCGGGCGGCGTGGTCAGCTACGCCTTCGATTCCAGCGTCGGGGTCGAGGCGCAGGCCGCCTACAAGGCGGCCCTGACCCTGTGGTCGGACATCGCCGACATCAAGTTCCAGGAGGTCGCCTGGAGCGCGGCGGCGAGCATCCAGATCAGCAACACGCCCGAGGCCAACGGAGATACGTTCGTTCCGTCGAACGGTTACAGCGTGCCCGGCAGGGGCGTGACGGACCTTCCGACCCAGATGGCGCCCCACACGCGCGGCGGCGCGGTCCAGATCAACGTCTCGGCGGACGACGCGGCGTTCAAGATCTCCAGCATCGGTGCGCCCAGCCAGATCGGCACCGTGGTCCACGAGACGGGCCACGCGCTCGGCCTCGGTCACGCCGGGCGCTACAACGGGAGCTACGACGCGTCCGGGCAGTTCTCCGCCTACGACACGCAATCCTGGTCGATCATGTCGTACATCGATCCCCAGGATTCGGCTGCGCCGTATTTCGACAAATACCCTGTCCAGGGCACGCAGTGGACCAGCTACTACAAGGGCGCCGAGTTCAAAGGCGGTGCGCAATCGCCGATGATGCTGGACATTCTGGCGTCCCAGCGCCTCTACGGCGCTTCCAAGAGTTCGACCTTCTCGGGCGGCCAAGTTTACGGTTTCAACAGCAATATATCGGATGCGTCTCGGCTGCTCTTTGATTTCAGCGTCAACAGGGTGCCGATCGTCACGCTCTACAACTCCGGAACCAACAACACGCTCGATCTGTCCGGCTTCGATACGCCGAGCACGATCAACCTGAATCCCGGCAGCTTCTCCAGTGCCAGCGCGAGCGGCCTGCTCGTCAACAATATCGGGATCGCCTACAACACGCGGATCGACAAGGCCGTCGGCGGGGCGGGCGACGACACCTTCATCCTGAACGGCGACGGCGACACGATCGATGGCGGCGGCGGCACCAACAGGGTGGTCATCAAGGGCGACAGGGCGAATTACAGCGTCGAAAGGACCGGCGCCGCCAGCGCCACCGTCACCAACACGGCGACGGGCGCCATCGACCGGCTGACCAACGTCCAGGACATCACCTTCGACCCGCCGGTCTGCTTCGCCACCGGGACCCGCATCGCCGTGGTCCGGGACGGGGTCGAGGCAGCGGTCGCGGTGGAGGATCTCCGGGTGGGCGACGCGGCGGTGACGGCCTCGGGCCGGGCCCGCCCGATCGTCTGGATCGGCCACCGCGAGCTCGCCGGCCCGCTCTCCCCCGACCAGCATCCGGTGCGGGTGCGGGCGGGGGCGTTCGGGGCGGGTCTGCCCGCGCGCGACCTCCTGCTCTCGCCCGGCCACCCGGTGCTGGTCGGCGCCGGGGCGGACGGCGAGGGCGGCGTGCTGGTTCCGGTGATGTGCCTGATCAACGGCACCAGCATCGCGCGCGAGCCGGCGGCGCGCGTCACCTACTGGCACGTGGAACTGGACGCGCACGACCTGCTGCTGGCCGAGGGGCTGGCCGCGGAGAGCTACCTCGACCTCGGCAGCCGGCCCTGGTTCGAGGAGGGCTCCGCCAGCGCCCTGCACGACCCGGACCTGGTGCCGGCGGGCGTGCCGGGCCGCTGCCGGCCGGTGGCGACGCGGGGGCCGGCCGTCGAGGCCGAGCGGCGGCGCCTCGACGCGGTCTTCGCCGCCCGCCTCTCCGCCCAGTGCGCATGGCCGGAGGCCGACGCGGTCGCCCTGCCGGGCTGACCGGCGCGGGCCGCCCCACCCCCTCCCCTTGCGACGCCGCGGGGCCGCGCGACCGGCTCCCGCGCCGGTCCGGGCGGAAGCGGACATCCCCGCGCCGCGGCGCGCGATTCCGGTGCCCACGCCCCCGGATCATTCGGAAGCCGCGGATCGGACCGGATGGGCGCATGTCCGGAACGGGGCCGCCGAAGGAAGGCGGCGCCGCGGCCGTCACCTGCCCGCAGGTGGACCGGGACGCGCACGACCCGCTGCCGGCCGGCGGCGAGCGGCGGGCCGCCACGGCTGTGTGGGATGCACTGCCAGACCACGCCGTCGCACGCCCGCTCCCGCGAGAACGAACGGGTCCTTCTCAGCTGCCGAGGGCGCGCCCGGGGCGACCCGAGGGCCGCCCGCCGGGGCTCAATTGTCGAGGAAGCTCCTGAGCTTGCGCGACCGGCTGGGGTGCTTGAGCTTGCGCAGCGCCTTCGCCTCGATCTGGCGGATGCGCTCGCGGGTCACCGAGAATTGCTGGCCGACCTCCTCCAGGGTGTGGTCGGTGTTCATGCCGATGCCGAAGCGCATGCGCAGCACGCGCTCCTCGCGCGGCGTCAGCGAGGCCAGCACCCGCGTCGTCGTCTCGCGCAGGTTCGACTGGATCGCCGCGTCGATCGGCAGCACGACGTTCTTGTCCTCGATGAAGTCGCCGAGATGCGAATCCTCCTCGTCGCCGATCGGCGTCTCGAGGGAGATCGGCTCCTTGGCGATCTTGAGGACCTTGCGCACCTTCTCCAGCGGCATCGCCAGCTTCTCGGCGAGCTCCTCCGGCGTCGGCTCGCGGCCGATCTCGTGCAGCATCTGCCGCGAGGTCCGCACGATCTTGTTGATCGTCTCGATCATGTGCACCGGGATGCGGATCGTGCGGGCCTGATCGGCGATCGAGCGCGTGATCGCCTGCCGGATCCACCACGTCGCGTAGGTCGAGAACTTGTAGCCGCGCCGGTACTCGAACTTGTCCACCGCCTTCATCAGGCCGATATTGCCCTCCTGGATCAGGTCCAGGAACTGCAGGCCGCGGTTCGTGTACTTCTTGGCGATCGAGATCACCAGCCGCAGATTCGCCTCGATCATCTCCTTCTTGGCCTGGCGGGCTTCGCGCTCGCCCTTCTGGACCATGTGGACGATCTTGCGGTATTCCTGGATCTCCAGGCCGGTCTCGGAGGCGAGCGACATGATCTGCTCGCGCAGGGTCTTGATCCCGTCCTGCCCGCGCTCGGTGAAGTTCTTCCAGCCCTTGCCGCCGAGCTTGCCCACCCGCTCGACCCAGTGCGGATCGAGCTCCTGGCCCTGGTAGTGGCGCAGGAACTCGTCGCGGGCGACGCCGTGGCTCTCGGCGAGCCGCATCAGGCGGCCCTCCTGGGAGATCAGCCGCTTGTTGATGTCGTAGAGCTGCTCGACCAGCGCCTCGATCCGGTTGGCGTTGAGGGAGAGCGACTTCACGTCCGCGACGATGCGGCTCTTGAGCTCGGCGTATTGCCGGCTCTGGCCCTCGTTCGCCCCCGCCCCCTGCAGCCGCGTCTCGGCCTGCTGGGCCTGCACCTGGCGCAGCTTGCGGTAATTCTCGGCGATCGCGTCGAAGGTCTCGAGCACCCGCGGCTTCAGCTCGGCCTCCATGGCCGAGAGCGAGACGTTGTTCTCGAGGTCGTCCTCGTCGCCGTCGCCCTCCGGCGCGGCAACCTCGCCCTCCGGCCCGTCGCCCTCGGCCTCCACCTCGCCCTCGGCCGGGCCGGCGCGGCCGTCCGGCCCCGCATAGGTGGCTTCGAGGTCGATGATGTCGCGCAGCAGCACCCGGCCGTCGACGAGTTCGTCGCGCCAGATGATGATCGCCTGGAAGGTCAGCGGGCTCTCGCACAGGCCCGCGATCATCGCCTCGCGCCCGGCCTCGATGCGCTTGGCGATGGCGATCTCGCCCTCGCGGGAGAGGAGCTCCACCGAGCCCATCTCGCGCAGGTACATGCGGACGGGGTCGTCCGTGCGGTCGGTGGGCTCCTTGGTGGTCTCGGTGCGCAGCACGGCCGGCCGGTTCGGCGCGACCTCGGCGACCTCGGTCCCCTCGCTGGCCTCCTCGTCGTCGCCGCCGCCCTCGGCCGCGGCCCCCTCGGCCTGGTTGTCGTCCGCCTCCTCGGCCTCGACGACGTTCACGCCGAGTTCCGACAGCTGGCCGAGCACGTCCTCGATCTGCTCGGAGGTGAACTCCTCCTGAGGCAGCACCTCGTTCAGCTCGTCGTAGGTGACGTAGCCGCGCTTCTTGGCCAGCTTGATCATCCGCTTGACGGAGGCATCCGTCAGGTCGAGGAGCGGTCCGTCGGTCTGCTGCTCGGGAGCCGCTTCGGTCTCTTCTCGTTCCGTTGCCTTCGTCGCCATGATCAGCCTATGGTTCCGGTGCCGGCCCGCCCCGGCGGGGCGGGGCCCGCCTCGACGACACCGTGATGTACAGATGGGCAGCGGAGCCACCGGCCCTGCCGCCCTTCGATCCCGTCCGAATTGTGCAAGCGAGACGCTTGACTTATTGCTAACTATCCTGGTTCGGGGTCCGAAGTCACTCCTCGCGCGTCAGAGGGCCGCGACCTCCGCCACGTCCGCCTCCGCGGCGGCGACCACGGCCAGCCGCTCCTTGACATCGCGAAGCCACGCGAAGTTCGCCTCCGTCTCCTCCTCGGCGAGCGCGCGCTCGGCCGCCCGAAGCTCGCTATGTAGAGACCCGGCCCTGCGGTGCAAGATCACGGCCTGCCGAAGCGCGTCCTCCAGACGCACCGGGTCGGCGTGCGGGTCGAGCGCCCAGCGGTCGCCGGGGCGCACATGCGCGGCGATTCGCCCGGCCGCCGCCGCGAGCCCCGCCCGCTCCAGCCGGGTGTTGAGCGCGGCCGCGTCGCCGGGCCCGCCCTCCGCCGCGTGGTCGAGCAGGGCCTGGCGCAGGTCGCGGGCATCCGCGCTCGCGAGGTCGAGGGCGGCGAGGTCCTCCGCCTCCCCGGCGAGCAGCTCCGGATGCACGACCAGCACTCCGATGATCAGCGCCTCCCGGGACGACGTCCCCCCTGCGAAGAGCGACGAGCGGGCGAGGAGCGGGCTCGCCCGCGCGGTCAGCCGGGGCGAGGCGGGCCGCTCGGGCTGGCCCCGCCCCCGGCGGGCGAAGGCCGGGGCGGCGTCGCGCCGCCCGCCTCCCGCCGGCGCCGGGCCGAACGCGCGCAGCCGCGCCTCGATCTCGTCGCGGTAGTAGCGCCGCAGGGTCTCGTCGCGGATCTGCCCGACGAGCTCGCGCAGGCGCTGGGCGAGGCCGGCCCGGCGCTCGGGCGTGTCGACCGGCGCCATCTCGGTCTCGCGCGACCACAGCACCTCGACGAGGGGGCGGGCGCCCTCCAGCACCCGGTCGAGGGCCACGGCGCCACCCGCGCGCAGCAGGTCGTCCGGGTCCTGGCCCTCCGGCAGCAGCGCGAAGCGCAGGGACTTGCCGGGGGCGAGGCCCGGCAGCGCCACGTCGAGGGCCCGGTAGGCGGCGCGCCGTCCCGCCCCGTCCCCGTCGAAGCACAGGATCGGCTCGTCGGCCATGCGCCACATCAGGCCGAGCTGGTCCTCGGTGAGGGCGGTGCCGAGCGGGGCCACCGTCTCCGGGTGGCCGCCCATCGTCATGGCGATCACGTCGACGTAGCCCTCGACGGCGATGACCCGGCCCGTGTCGTGGGCGGCGCGGCGCGCCGCGTGGTGGTTGTACAGGACCGTGCCCTTGTGGAAGAGCGGCGTCTCCGGGGAGTTGAGGTATTTGGGCTTGGCCTCCGGCGCCAGCGCCCGGCCGCCGAAGGCGATCACCCGCCCGCGCAGGTCGCGGATCGGGAAGATGATCCGGTCCCGGAAATGGTCGTACGGGACCGCGACGTCCTCGCCCCCCTTGATCAGGCCGAGTTCGATCATCAGCTCGGCCGGCACGTCGCGGGCCGCGAGGTGGTCGCGCAGGGCGTAGCGCTCCGCCGGCGCGTAGCCGAGGCGGAACTCCCGCTGCACCGCGTCGCTCAGGCCCCGCCGGGCGAGGTAGTCGCGCGCCCGGGCGCCGCCGCGGCCGGCGAGCTGCGCCTCGAAGAAGGCGGCGGCGAGCTCCATCACCTCGAGGCCGCCGCGGCGGCGCTCCTCGCTGTCGCGGCTCTCGCGGCTCGGCGCCGGCAGCGCGACGCCGGCCTCGGCCGCGAGCCGCTCCACCGCCTCCGGAAAGGACAGGCCCTCGGTCTCCTGCAGGAACGTGAAGATGTCGCCGTGCTTGCCCGACGAGAAGCAGTGAAAGAACTGCTTCTGGTCGTTCACGTAGAAGGACGGGGTCTTCTCCGCGTTGAAGGGCGACAGCCCGCGCCATTCCCGACCCGCCTTCTTCAGCCGCACCTTGCGGCCGACCACGTCGGAGGCGGGCAGACGGGCGCGGATCTCTTCCAGGAGGTGGGGCGGGTAGCGCACGCGTGGGATCCGGGGCGGGGTGGGAAGCCCTTATAGCAGAGGCGAGCCGCCGGAGTCCTTAACGGCCCCGCGCGACGCGCCGGGGCCGCACCAGCCCGTCGAGGAAGTTGCGGATCTCCCGGCGGCGGCGCTCGGGCGCGGTCACCTCCTCGCCGAGGCCGAGCCGCCACGCGAGGTCGGGCCGCCCGCGCGGATCGGCGTGGAGGGCGCGCAGGGCCTCGGCCTGCGCGGCGACGTCCCCCTCCCCCCGGCAGAGCCCGGCCGCCACGACGCCGCCCGCCGACAGGCAGAGCATGGCCGCGACCTCGTCGAGGTCGAGTTCCGGGTGGTACTGGGTGCCCCAGAACAATCCCGGCCCGTACGGGACCTCGATCGCCTGGACGTCGAGCCGGCCGTTGCCGGCGAGCACGGTGCTGCCGGGCGGGGGGGTCAGCACCGCGTCGTCGTGGATCGCGGGCGCGTCGTAGGCGGCGGGGCGCCCGGCGAGGAGCGGGTGCTCCCGCCCCGCCGCGGTCGGCGCGATGTTGCGGGCGAAGCCGTATTCCGGCCCGCGCGGGTTGCGGCCCGCCTCCCCGCCCGCCACGGCGGCCGCCACCTGGACGCCCCAGCAGGAGCCGAAGACCGGCACCCCCGCCTCCAGCGCCGCGCGCATCAGCTCGATCTGCCGGCGCACCGCCGGACCGCCCTCGGCGACGTGGAGCGTCGAGCCGGTGAACACGACCCCGTCATAGGCCTCCACCGCGACGGGCAGGTCCCCGTCCGCATCCGCCGGGGCGACGCGGTCGCAGGCGACGTCGGCCGCGAGCGCGCGCAGCACCCCCGCGTAGGTCTCGGCCGAGGTCTTGCCGCAGCGCGCCACGTGCCGCTCGCGACCGGCGCGCTCGTTCCCGTCCACCACCAGCAGACGCAGCATCCCATCTCCCTCCGTTGCGCGGGGCGTGGCGCAACGTGGGATCGCGCGGCGACGTTCCGGGCGATGGGGTCGCGCCCCCCGGGATTTCGCATAAGGCACTGAATAACAAAGAGGAAAAATCGAGTAACGGCCCTTAAACCCGCCTCATTTAGGGTCTCTTCAGGACCCGTACGACCGATTCCGCTCACGGCGCGGGCCTCCGGGCCGCGGCTTTGGAGGCCGGATCGGGACAGGTCGTCCGGGATCGCGAGGGCAGGAGCAGATGGCGAAGGGACGCGGCGGCCGGGTCGAGCCGACCTTCGACGCGCCCGGAGGGCGCCCGGATCCGGCGGACCTCGACCTGCGCCTGACGCGCAGCGACCGGGCGGGAGCGAGCGTGGCACGATCGAGAACCGGACGAAGCCGCAAGGCGCCCGCGCGCGGCCCCGCGCCGCGGCGGCGCACCCTCCTCGGTCGCCTCGTCTACGGCCTCGTGATCCTCGGGGTCTGGGGCGTGGTGGGGCTCGCCGGGATCGTCGCCTACCACGCCTCGCAGCTGCCGCCGATCGACCAGCTCGCGGTGCCCAAGCGGCCGCCGAACATCGCCATCCTGGCGTCCGACGGTTCGCTCCTCGCCAACCGGGGCGAGACGGGCGGTCGCACGGTCACCATCCGGGAATTGCCGCCCTACCTGCCGCGCGCCTTCGTGGCGATCGAGGACCGGCGCTTCTACGGCCACATGGGCATCGACCCGGTCGGGATCCTGCGGGCGCTCATGCGCAACCTGACCTCGCGCGGCGTGGCGCAGGGCGGCTCGACCCTGACCCAGCAGCTCGCCAAGAACCTCTTCCTTACCCAGGAGCGCACCGCCTCGCGCAAGATCCAGGAGGCGATCCTGGCCCTGTGGCTGGAGCACACCTACAGCAAGGACGAGATCCTCGAACTCTACCTCAACCGCGTCTATTTCGGCGCCGGCGCCTACGGGGTGGAGGCGGCGGCCCAGCGCTACTTCGCCAAGCCGGCCAAGGACGTGACCCTGGCCGAGGCCGCCATGCTCGGCGGCCTCGTGCAGGCGCCCTCGCGGCTCGCCCCCAACCGCAACCTGCCGGCCGCCCAGGCGCGGGCCGCCCAGGTGCTGGCCGCCATGCAGGAGCTCGGCTTCGCCAAGCCGGCCGAGGTGAAGCTCGCCCTCGACCGGCCGGCCAAGCCGAGCCGGGCGGCCGGCGGCGGCTCGGCCAACTACGTCGCGGACCTCGTGATGGACGTGCTCGACGACTACGTCGGCACGATCGAGGGCGACGTCACCGTCTCGACCACCGTCGATCCGGCGCTCCAGGCCGCGGCCGAGAAGGCCCTGGTCGACGAGCTCAACCAGAAGGGCGGGCGCTACAACGTCTCCCAGGGCGCCGTGGTGGCCATGAAGCCGGACGGGGCGATCCGCGCCCTGGTCGGCGGGCGCGACTACGCGCAGAGCCAGTTCAACCGGGCCACCACCGCCAAGCGGCAGCCCGGCTCGGCCTTCAAGCCCTTCGTCTACCTCGCGGCGCTGGAGCGCGGCCTCACCCCCGACACGGTGCGGGAGGATTCGCCCGTCGCCCTCAAGGGCTGGAACCCCGAGAACTACACCCGCAGCTACGCCGGGCCGGTGACCCTGCGCGACGCGCTCGCCCATTCCCTCAACACGGTGGCGGTGAAGCTCGGCCTCGAAGTCGGGCCCAAGGCGGTGGTGCAGACGGCCCAGCGCCTCGGCATCACCTCGCCCCTGCAGGCCAATGCCTCGATCGCGCTGGGCACCTCCGAGGTGACGCCCCTCGAACTGGTCGGCGCCTACGCGGCCTTCGCCAATGGCGGCACCGGGGTGATTCCCTACGTCATCGCCAGCGTGAAGCGCGCGGATGGCAAGGTCGTCTACAAGCGCAGCCCCACCGGCCTCGGCCGCGTGATCGACCCGAACGCGGTCGGCATGATGAACGCGATGCTGCACGAGGTCTTCGTCAGCGGCACCGCCCGGAAGGGCGACATCCCGGGCCTCGACCTCGCCGGCAAGACCGGCACCAGCCAGGATTTCCGCGACGCGTGGTTCGTCGGCTACTCGACGAGCCTGGTCGCCGGCGTCTGGCTCGGCAACGACGACAACGAGCCGACCAAGCGGGTGAGCGGCGGCAACCTGCCGGTCGAGATCTGGAACCGGTTCATGGTCGCGGCCCTGCGCGGCGACAAGCCGGGCCCCCTGGCGGGGGCCGGGCGCTGGCGGCGCGGCGGCGCCGCGGTGGCCTCGGCAGCGCCGGAGCCCGGCGGCCTCGGCGAGCTGATCGGCGGCCTCTTCAACGAGCCGCAGGCCGCCCCCCGCCCCGCGCCCCAGCCGCGCCCCGGCCCGAGCCGCGAGGACCGCAACTTCCTGGAGCGCCTGTTCGGCGTCGGGGATTGACGGCGGCCGCCGCGCCGATCGGGCGGGATCGCTCCAGTCGAAGATCAAAACCGGGACGATCAAGCAAAAACGATTGCCACATTATCCCGGAGGCGCGCCGCCTCCGGTATTTCGATCGTGGCCCAAAAGTCACGGCCGGTTCCGGCCTGCCGGCGACCATGCCTTGATCCCCGTCTGTTGTGCAAGCCGGCGTCAGTCGGGATTGCCGCGGAACGGCCAAGTTGGTTATCCCGACCCCGAGGCACCCCCGGCGATGCGCCGGGGAGAGACCGTGGGGCGGAGGGAACGATGGCGTGGCGTCGCGGGCTGCTGGTCACCACGATCCTGGTTCCGGCGGCCGCGCTCGGCGGTGCCGGGCGGGCGGCCGCCCAGGGTGACACGATCGCCCTCGAGCAGATCGACGTGGTCCCGGTCACCCCGGTCGCGGGCGCGGGCGGCCTGCGCCGCGCGGAGGGCGGCGCCCCCGTCGCCGCCGGCGGCGCCCTGCCGCTCGCCAAGGTCCCCTTCACGGTCGAGACCGTCTCGGCCCGCCAGATCGCGCAGGACCGCGCCACCCTCGATCCCACCTTCACGCTCGCCCGCACCACCCCGGGCGTCAGCCTCTCCGACGGCCAGGGCAACGGTTTCCGCCAGACCGTGACCTATCGCGGCTTCGATGCCTCGCCGGTCCAGGGTGCTCCCCAGGGCCTCGCCGTCTACCAGAACGGCACCCGCATCAACGAGGCCTTCGGCGACGTCGTCAACTGGGACCTGATCCCCTCCGTCGCCATCAACCGCATCGACATCGTCACCGGCAACCCGATCTTCGGCCTCAACGCGCTGGGCGGGGCGGTCAACGTCGAGATGAAGAACGGCTTCACCTGGCAGGGCCGCGAGGTCTCGGTGGCGGGCGGCTCGGACGGGCGCATCCTGGGCACCCTGCAGTACGGCGAGGTGGTCGGGCCGTGGAGCTTCTACTTCGCGGGCGAGGGGCTCAAGGACGACGGCTGGCGCTACAGGTCGCCCTCCGAGATCGGCCGGGTCTACGCCGATCTCGGCCACCGCAGCCTCGATTCCGAGTTCCACCTCATCGCCTCGGGCGCCAAGACCCGCTACGGGGCCGCCTCGGCGACCCCGGTCGACCTGAGCCACGCGGACGAGCGGGCGATCTTCACCAACCCGCAGATCACCGACACCGAGGTCGGGCAGATCCAGGTCACCGGGCGGGTCAGCCTGACGCCGGGCTGGGACCTGGCGGGCAACGCCTACCTGCGCCGCTTCAGCCAGCGCTACGTGGACGGCAACGACGGCAACTTCGAGAATTGCAGCACCCGCTCCAACTTCCGCGGCTTCCTCTGCTACCAGGACGACGGGTTCACCGCCGCGCCCGGCCAGACCCAGGCCCAGTTCCGCAACCAGTTCCTGCTGCTCGGCGCGGGCAACGCGCCGATCCCGTTCCGGGCGGGCATTCCCTACGCCACCCTCGACACGGTCAAGACCGAGGCGACCGGCTGGGGCGGCTCGCTCCAGGCCACCAACCGCGACCGCCTCCTCGATCACGGCAACACCTTCATCCTCGGCGGCAGCATCGACGTCGCCGATTACAGCTTCAAGTCCGCCAGCCTGCTCGGCCTCATCAACCCGGATCTGAGCGTCACCACCAACCCGCTCAACCCCACCTACGGGCTCGTCCCGGGCCTCGGTACCGGGCCCCTGCGCACCGCCGCCGCCCTCGGCATCGCTCCCAGCAGCGTGATCGGCTCCAACCTCTACATGGGCCTCTACGCCCTCGACACTTTCGACCTCACCGAGCAGCTCTCGCTCACCGCCGGCGCCCGCCTGAACTTCGCCCGCATCGCGACCCGGGACCTGACCGGCTTCTCGCCCGACGTCACCGGCACCCACTACTACACCCGCGTCAACCCGGTCGCCGGCCTGACCTACAGGGTCGCGCCCTGGCTCAGCCTCTACGGCGGCTACTCCGAGTCCAACCGCGCTCCGACCCCGCTCGAACTCGCCTGCGCCAACCCGAACCGGCCCTGCCTGCTGCCCAACTCGCTGGTCGCCGACCCGCCGCTCAAGCAGGTCGAGGCCCAGACCTACGAGGCGGGCCTGCGCGGCGCGGTGCCGGACTTCTACGAGGGCGGGCTGCTGAGCTACAAGCTCGGCCTGTTCCGCACCGACCTGACCCACGACATCCTGCAGGTGGCGGTGCCGGGCAACGCGGCCCGGGGCTACTACGTGAACGTGCCGGCGACCCGGCGCCAGGGTGTGGAGGTGGCGGCGGAGTACGCGGCGGAGCGGGTGAGCCTCTACGCCAACTACGCGCTGATCGACGCGACCTTCCAGTTCCAGGGCGAGTTGTCGTCGCCCAACAACCCCCTGGCGAGCGGGGACGGGCTGATCCGGGTGCGTCCGGGCAACAAGGTTCCGCTGGTGCCCGAGCACCAGATCAAGGCGGGGTTCGAGGTCGCGGTGACGCCGGAATGGCGGCTCGGGATGAACGTGGCGGCGTTCTCGTCGTCGTTTTTCCGGGGCGACGAGTCGAACCTGAACCGGAAGCTGGCGCCCTACGCGCTGGTGAACCTGACGACGAGCTATCAAGTGTCGCGGGAGGTGCAGCTGTTCGGTCTGGTGACGAACCTGACCAACACGCGGGTGGCGAATTTCGGGACGTTCATCGAGCCGAGCGCGGCCTTCGCGAACCGCTACGCGCTGACCGACCCGCGCAGCACGACCCTGCTGCAGCCGCTCTCGGTCTACGGCGGCATGCGCGTGACCTGGTGAGGGCGGCGCGCGTGGCCTGAGGCGGCCCGGCCGGGTCGGAGCGCCCCTGGCCGCGCCCCGCGCCGTACCGTATCATCCGGCATGCTCTCCGAGGCGACCCTTCCGCCGCAGCCCCGGCGCCTGCGCGTCCCGGCCCTGTGGTCCGGTCGGCCGATGCGCGCCCGACTGATGGGGGTGGTCGTCGTCATCAACCTCGTCGCGGCGGCGGTCTCGGGTGCGGTGATCATCCTCAAGGCGCGCACGGCGACGCAGGTCGAGACCGCCGCCTCGATCGCGGTGGTCGAGCCGCTCGTCGCCGAGACCCTGCAGATGATGCCCGACCTGCCCGTGGCGGGCGTGTTCCGGGTCCTGGCCGCCCGGTTCGAGACCCTGCGCCACGTGCGGGTGCGCCTCCTCGACGCCGGCGGCGCGGTGGTCGGGGACGGCCCGCCGCCGACGCCCGAGGGCCGGCGCAGGGCGCCGCGCTGGTTCGCGCGCCTGATCGCGCCGCCGGTCCTGCGCCACGCGGTGCCGCTCGTGGTGCGGGGGCAGCCGGTCGGCACCGCCCTCGTCACCACCGAGCCCTCGGACGAGATCGACGAGGTCTGGGGCTACGCGGTGGCGCTCGGCCTCACCGGCGCGGCGCTCAGCCTCGCCATGCTGGCGACCCTGTTCGTCGCTTTCGGGCGGCTGCTGCGACCGCTGGAGCGGGTCGCCGAGGGGCTCACCCGCCTGGAGCAGCGCGATTACAGCCCCCGCCTCGACCGCCCCGACACGCCGGAACTCGCCGTGATCGCCGCCCGCTTCAACCGGCTCGCCGAAGCGCTCGAGGGCGCCCGGGCGGCGAACCGCCGGCTCAACCGCGAATTGCTCACCGCGCAGGACGACGAGCGCCGGCGCACCGCCCTCGAACTGCACGACGAGTTCGGTCCCTGCCTGTTCGCCCTGGAGGCGAATTCCGCCTCGATCGCCCGGATCGCCGCGACCCTCGACGAGCCGGCCCGCGGCCGCCTGCAGCAGCGCACCGACGACATCGCCGGCATCGTCAAGCGGGTCCAGGTCATCAACCGGGCGCTGCTGAGCCGCCTGCGGCCGGCCGGGCTCGGGCAGGCGCCGCTGGAGGCCTGCCTCGACCTGTTGCTGCGCGACCTCGCGCGGCACAATCCCGGCATCCGCATCGAGGGCCGCTTTCCCGGCCTGCGCCGCAGCTACGGCGACCTCGTCGATCTCACGGTCTATCGCTGCGTCCAGGAGGGCGTCACCAACGCCCTGCGCCACGCGCGGGGCCGGCGCGTCACCGCCGCGGCCGACGAGGCGGACGGGATCCTGCGGGTCCGCGTGGCGGATGACGGGGTCGGCCTGCCCGCGGCGCCCGGGGCCGGGCGCGGCCTGCCGGGCATGCGCGAGCGCGTCGAGGCCCTGGGCGGCACGCTCGTTCTCGGCCCCGCCCCGGAGGGAGCCGGGACGCTCCTCCTCGCCGCGATCCCGGTCGAGCCGGAGACCTCGCCCGCGCCGGAGACGCTGCCCGCATGAGCGGCATCCTGGTCATCGACGACCACCCGATCGTGCTGCAGGGCTGCCGCCGGCTGCTGGAGGATGGCGGCGCGGAGGTGCGGGTCGCCGCCTGCCTCGCGCAGGGCTACCGCGCCGTCCTGCGCCACCGGCCCGCGGTGGCGCTGGTCGACCTCGCCTTCGCGGGCGCGCCGCTCGCCGGCCTCGCGCTCCTGCGGCGCGTGGCGGGGCGCCGCCTGCCCACCCGCTGCCTCGTCTTCAGCATGCACGCCGACCCGGCCGTGATCGCGCAGGCGCTGGAGAGCGGCGCCCTCGGCTACGTGCTCAAGGACGCGCCCGCCGCCGAACTGCTCCGGGCCGTCGACCGGGTCCGGGCCGGGCGGCCCTACCTCGACCCCTCCCTGGCCGCCGAGGTGGCGTTGCTGCGCCGGGATCCCGCCCGCAGCCCTCTGCAGCAGCTCAGCCCGCGCGAGCGGCGCATCCTCGCCCTGCTCGCCGAGGGGCGCACCCGCGCGGCGATCGCCGCCGACCTGTCGGTGAGCTACAAGACGGTGACCAATGCCTGCGCGGCCCTGCGCCGGCGCTTCGACCTCGGGTCGCACACCGAACTCACGCACCTCGCGGTCCGGCACGCCCGCGACCTCGGCGAGGTCTGAACGCGACCGGCCCGGCGCGCGCCTTCGGCGCTTCCGACCGGGCCGCCCGATCGGAAGGCGCGTCAGAGTTGGATGACGCGGATGTTGTTGGTGTTGCCCGCCGTGTGGAAGGGAATGCCGGCCGTCGCGACGATGAGGTCGGCGCGCCGGGCGAAGTCTTCCTGCTCGGCGGCGCGCGCGGCCTTGGACGTCATCTCCTCGTAGGAATCCACGTCCTCCGTGTGGACGCTGTGCGCGCCCCACATCAGGCAGAGCCGCCGCGCCGTCGCGAGGTTCGGGGTCAGCGCCAGGATCGGCACGGCCGGCCGCTTGCGGGCGACGCGCGCCGCGGTCGTCCCGCTCGTCGTGTAGGTCACGATCACCCGGGCGTGGACCGCCTCGGCGAGCGTGGCCGTGGCGGTCGCGACCGCGTGGGGCGGCGTCTCCTCCTCGCCCGGATCCGAGGCGGCGACGATCGAGCGGTAGAGCTTGTGCCCTTCCACGCTCCGGATGATGCGGTCCATCATCCCGACCGCCTCGACCGGGTACCGGCCCGTGGCCGACTCGGCCGAGAGCATGACCGCATCCGCGCCGTCGTAGATGGCGGTCGCCACGTCCGACGCCTCCGCCCGGGTCGGAGCGGGGGCGGCCACCATCGAGTCGAGCATCTGGGTCGCCACGACGACGGGCTTGACCGCGAGCCGGCAGGCCCGGATCAGCTCCTTCTGGCGCCCGGGCACGTCCTCGTGCGGGATCTCGACGCCCAGGTCGCCGCGGGCGACCATCACGGCGTCCGACAGCCGGATGATGTCCTCGATCCGCTCCAGCGCCTGCGGCTTCTCGATCTTCGCCATGATGCCGGCGCGGTCCCCGATCAGGGCGCGCGCCTCCACCACGTCCGAGGGCTTCTGCACGAAGGACAAAGCCACCCAATCGACGCCGAGGTCGAGCCCGAAGGCGAGGTCCGCCCGGTCCTTCTCGGTGAGCGGGGAGAGGTCGAGCAGGGTGCCCGGCAGGTTCACGCCCTTGCGGTTGGAGATCGCTCCGCCGGTGATCACCTCCGCGGTGAGCGTGTCGGACCCGAGGCCGACGACGCGCACCCGCACCCGGCCGTCGTCGATGAGCAGGTCCTGGCCCGGCGCGGCCGCGGCGAAGATCTCCGGGTGGCGCAGCGGGATGGCCTGCTTGTCGCCCTCGCCGCCCTCCAGCACGAAGCGCACGGTCTCACCCGCCGCGAGGTCGAGCCGGCCGTCCCTGACCGTGCCGATCCGGATCTTGGGTCCCTGCAGGTCCTGCAGGATGCCGATCGGGCGGCCGACCTCCCGCTCCAGGGCGCGGATCGCGGCGTGGACCTTGGCGTGGTCCTCCTGCAGGCCGTGGCTGAAGTTGAGGCGGAACGTGTCGACGCCCGCGAGGAACAGTGCCTTCAGCCGGTCCGGGGCGGAACTCGCGGGGCCGACGGTGGCGACGATCTTGGCACGGCGGTGACGGCGCATGGGCTCTCGGCCCTGTGCGGGCCGCCTCTGCTGGGGCTTGGGACGATCAGGACGGCGCGGACATCGCTCAGGTTGGTCGGGGTCGGGGCGTCGGGACCGTCCGGTCGCCGGCGCGCGCGGATCCGCGGCGGCCGCGAACGGCCGCCCCGGGAGATCCCCGGGCGCGGCCGCGAGCTCACCTCACTCGTTGTCGCCCTGGACGGCGGCGATCACGGCGTCGGTGACCTGGCGCGTGGTGGCCTTGCCGCCGAGGTCGGGCGTGTGCAGGTTCGGATCCGCGGTCACGCGCTCCACCGCCCGCATCAGGCGCGCCGCCGCGGCCGGCTCGCCCAGGTGCTCCAGCATCTGCACGGCGGTCCAGAAGGTCGCGATCGGGTTGGCGATGCCCTTGCCGGTGATGTCGAAGGCCGAGCCGTGGATCGGCTCGAACATCGACGGGAACTTGCGCTCCGGGTTGATGTTCGCGGTCGGCGCGATGCCGAGCGAGCCGGCGAGCGCGGCGGCGAGGTCCGACAGGATGTCGGCGTGCAGGTTCGTCGCCACGATCGTGTCGAGGGTGGCCGGCTTCATCACCATGCGCATGGTCATAGCGTCGACCAGCATCTTGTCCCAGGTCACGTCCGGGAAGTCCTTGGCCACCTCGGCGGCGATCTCGTCCCACATCACCATGGCGTGGCGCTGCGCGTTCGACTTCGTCACCACGGTGAGGAGCTTGCGCGGACGGCTCTGCGCCAGCCTGAAGGCGAAGCGGATGATGCGGTCGACGCCCGCGCGCGTCATCATCGAGACGTCGGTGGCGACCTCCTCCGGGTGGCCCTGGTGCACGCGCCCGCCGACGCCCGCGTACTCGCCCTCGGAATTCTCGCGCACGATCACCCAGTCGAGCTCCGGGCCGCTCACGTGGCGCAGCGGGCTGGTGATGCCCGGCAGGATGCGGGTCGGGCGCACGTTGGCGTACTGGTCGAAGGGCTGGCAGATCGCGAGCCGCAGGCCCCACAGGGTGATGTGGTCGGGCACGTCCGGCGCGCCCACCGCCCCGAAGAAGATCGCGTCGTGGTTCCTGATCTGCTCGCGGCCGTCCGCGGGCATCATCACGCCGTGCTTCTTGTAGTAGTCCGAACCCCAGTCGAAGTGGTCGAACCTGAACTCGAAGCTGCCGGACTTCTCGGCCAGCGCCTCCAGCACCTCGATGCCGGCGGCGATGACCTCGACGCCGATGCCGTCGGCGGGGATGGCGGCGATGGTGTAGGTCTTCATGACGGGTCTCCGTGAGTGCGAGGGAAGGTTTCAGCGCGCGACGGCGCCCGCGGGCGCGGAGCGCCGCCCCGCGCGGGCGACGACGAGGGTGAGGATCGCGGAGAGGACGAGGAGCGCGGCCACGAAGATCAGGCCGCCGGTGAAGCTGCCCGTCCGGTCCTTGATCCAGCCGATCACCCAGGGACCCGCGAAGCCGCCGAGGTTGCCGATCGAGTTGATCGTGGCGATGCCCACCGCCGCGGCCGAGCCGGACAGGAACATCGTCGGCATCGCCCAGAGCGGCGGCTTGGCCGCGCTGATGCCGATATTGACCAGGCTGAGGGCGGCGACCACCGCCGCGACCGAGGAGGCGCCGCCGGCGAGCATCAGGCCCGCGGCCGCGACCAGGCAGGCGATGACCACGTGCCAGGTGCGCTCGCGCGTCCTGTCGGAATGGCGCGCCCACAGGATCATCGCCGCCACCGCGACCGTCGGCGGCACGGCGTTGAGCAGGCCGACCGTCATCGTGGACAGGCCGAAGCTCTTGATGATCTGCGGCGCCCAGATGCCGAGCGTGTAGAGGCCGGCCGAAGTGCCGAAATAGACGAGCGCCAGCGCCAGCACGCGCGGATCGGCGAGGCCGCTCGCGAGGCCGTGCTTGGCGGTCGGCCCCTTGCGCGCGTGTTCCTCGTTCATCTCGGCCACCAGCCACGCCCGCTGCTCCTCGGCGAGCCACGTCGCCTTCTCGGGCCGGTCCGTCAGGTAGAACAGCACCGCGATGCCGAGCAGCACGGCCGGGATCGCCTCCAGGACGAACATCCACTGCCAGCCATGGAGGCCCATGATCCCCTCCATCTCGAGCAGCGCGCTGGAGATCGGCGAGCCCAGGACCACCGAGAGCGGGGCCGCGGCCATGAACAGCGAGACGACCCCCGCCCGGTAGCGCGCCGGGAACCAGTAGCTCAGGTAGAGGATGATGCCGGGAAAGAAGCCCGCCTCCGCAACCCCGAGCAGGAACCGCAGGACGTAGAAGCTCCACTCACCCTTGATGAAGGCGAAAGCCGCGGAGGTGATGCCCCAGGTGATCATCACGCGGGCGATCCACAGCCGCGCGCCGACCCGCTCGAGGATGATGTTCGAGGGCACCTCGAACAGGAAGTATCCGAGGAAGAACACGCCGGCCCCGAAGCCGAAAACGGCCGACGAGAAGCCAAGGTCCTTGTTCATCGTCAGCGCGGCGAAGCCGATGTTCACGCGGTCGATGAAGGCGATGAAGTAGAGAAGGCAAATGAATGGGACCAGGCGCCACGCGACCTTGCGCATGGTGGCCTGCTCGAGCGAGGCGTCCATCGTTTCCTCCGTGAGGGCGCCTGCACCGCGCGCCAGCTTTCGTGCCAGCTTCCATGCAAGCTCGCATGGCGTATGGCAGCGCGGGGAAGGGGCGTCAACCCTTCCGTTGCAACTTGCATGGAAGCTGGGAAACTTGCGCGGAAGCTGGTAAGTCGGCGGGGCGTGACGGGAGGGCGGGATGGCGCGGTCGAGGGCGGCACGGGACGCGGAGGGCGAGAAGCGTCCCTCGCTCGTCGATGATGCGTACGCGGCCATGAAGCGGGCGATCCGGAATTCCGAATTCGCCCCCGGCTACCAAGCCTCCGAGCAGGAGATCGCGCTGCGGCTCGGCATGAGCCGGACCCCGGTGCACGAGGCCGCGATCCGCCTCCAGGAGGACGGGCTGGTGCGGGTGCTGCCGCGCCGCGGCATCCTGATCTGCGCCGTCGCGCCGGAGGACATGCGCGAGATCTACGACGTGATCATCGCCCTCGAAGGCCAGGCGGCCGAGCTGGTGGCCCGCCTGCCGGAGGCCGAGCGGATGCGCGCCGCGGGCGAACTCGCGGCCCACACGGACGCGATGGCGGCGGCGCAAGCCTGCGGCGATCTCCCGGCCTGGGGCGCCGCGGACGAGGGCTTCCACCGGACGCTCGTCGAGCGGGCCGGCAACGGGCGCCTGATCCGGATCATGCAGACCGTCAACGACCAGTCCCATCGCGCGCGGATGCTGACGCTCCGGCTCCGGCAGGAGCTCGACGCCTCCGTGGCCGAGCACCGCTCCATCATCGCGGCCATTCGCGCGGCGGACGCGGCCGGCGCGCACCGGCACGCCCGCGCGCACCGCATCCGCGCGCGCGACAACCTGCTTCCGCTGCTGGAGGATTTCGGGTTGCGGCACCTCTAGGGCGGCACCCGATCGCGTTGCAATCGGGTGCCGCCCTAGATCTTTGATCCTGCCGCATTGTCCGCGACGAACCGGCATCCCCTTCGTCGGAAAATGCTCTAGCGCATGTCCCGCCGAAGGGGATGCCGGTTCAGCGTAGAAGCTGGGCTGAGATCAGAGACCTGGAGCAGGCTTCGGGCTCCGATCTGAGCGAAGTCCGCTCTCGCGGCGCTGCACTTGGTTGCTCTCGTCCGCCCGATGCTCGACCAAGTGGCTCACCGTTCCGGTCCAGGCGACGAGACCAGCGGCGCGATGGGCGCAGGCCGATCGGTCGCAGCGCGTCGCGGCGCGCCGCCGGTCCCGAGGCGGCCGGTCGCCTTGACCCTGTGACGGGCTGCTGAGGGTGGGAAGCGCATGCCCAGGGTCACTGCGGCCGACACCCGGTCCGGGTTCAGCGCGATCTCTGGCGATCGCCGCGATCCCGATGTCAGCCGCCGTGGTGACCGTGGAGGCGAGTGACCGTTGCTCACGCGGGTCGGCCATCTCGGGACCTCCGACGCCATCGGGAAGCGAGGCAGCTCGCTTCGTGCACCCTTCGCGCCGTGACGCGGGATCTTCGAAGGGCAGTGCGGGGCAGTGGACGACGGCGTGCCCGCGTCTCGTGGAAGCCGCCGGCGCCCGTCGCGCCCTCAAGCCAAGTGCCGGCCCACTTCCCGCTTGACGGATCTGTGCAGCGGCATCAAGTCGGTCTTTGCTGACAAACTCGGCCTTTAGAAAAAAATCAACTGCGTGGGGGGTGTTCATGCCGAAAGAAATTATTGGCATTCAGTACCTTAGAGGAATGTCCGCTTTATCGGTCGTATTTTTTCATATCGAACTTCAATTAGCTCATATCTACGAGGGATATAAAGCGCTGGAGAGCTTGCAGGCCGGCGTTGACGTCTTCTTCGTGATCAGCGGATTTGTGATGTATCACTCAACAAATGGCGGCTCGGCGCTGACCGGGCGCGAGTTCTTCGTTCGTAGAATAATTAGAATTGTTCCGCTGTACTGGCTTGCAACTTTGTCGATGGTATCGATAATCGTATTTGTCCCGCATCTCGGACAATCAGTGAAATCGTCGTTTGTGAATCTTGATCATCTTCTCGCATCTCTGTTTTTCTTTCCGGTGACAAGCCCTGTCGCGCCGAATTTATTCCTTCCTCTCTTGCCAACGGGTTGGACACTCAACTACGAAATGTTTTTCTACTCCTTATTCGCGGTCGCGATTGCTTGCGGTGCTCGGCGGCAGGGCCGCGTGGTGACGATCGTTGTCGCGGCACTTGGGGCACTGGCGCTGGTGGGTATCCTGAACGATGCGCCGGGGCCGCTGGGGTTCTATACGGACCCGATCGTCCTCGAGTTCTGCTTCGGAATGATCGCCGCGTCGGTCTGGCGGCGCTGGACGATTCGGAGCCAGCCCGTCGCGTGCGCGGTGTTCGTTCTGGCGTGCGCGCTCATCATCTCCCTGCCCATCGTGGATCCGGCCTACCGCGTCCTGCGCTTTGGCCTCGTCGCCGCAGCCCTGGTATTCGCTGCCGCATGCATCTCTTGGAGGTCGTTCAATTTTCTCAAACTCATGGGCGACGTGTCCTATACAATGTATCTCTCCCACATGTTCGTTCTTGCAGCAGTCGTGCAGGTGTGGCGGAGGTTAGGTCCTCAGGTCGGATCCGGGCACATCCCGATCCTGTACACCGTCGCCGTGCTCACGGTGATTTGCGGCAGCATTGTCGTCTGGCGCCTCATCGAGAAGCCTATCGACGCGGCGCTCAAATCCGCACTGCAGCGAAACTGGGCGTCGACGCCCGACGCCGCGATGAGCTGATGTCCGCTCCAGGGGAGAGCCTGGCCGATCAGACGCTGTCCGGACGATCACGTCCGGACAGCGTCTGATCCGGGATCCGCTTGATCGAAGCGGATCCCGGATCCCAAGCCTGCGCGGCGCCTGAGCGACGCCGACATCCGCATGGCCGAAATGGGAGATGGCGAAGCCATCAACCGGATGGCGGATGACAAGCCGGCCCCTCGCCGCGCGACGGGCCACCGGCGACGAGGCGCCGGGACCCCCGGCGGCTCACGCGACCCGGTGGCTGCGCGTGTCCGGGGCGAGCCACGCCTCCGCGGCCTCGGGCGCCAGCGGCGCGGCGAAGCGCGGCCCCTGCCCGACCGGGCAGCCGAGGGCGAGCAGGCCCTCGTGCTGGGCCTCGGTCTCGATGCCGTCCGCGATGACCTCGATCGCGAGGCCGGCGCAGAAGCGCAGGATCGCGTCGAGCACGGCCCGGTCGAGGGGCGAGGCCAGGAAGCGGCCCACCAGCGCGCGGTCGAGCTTCACCGCGTCGACCGGGTCGCTGCGCAGGCGGCCGAGCACGCCCGCGATGCTCGCCGAGGCGTCGAGGACGATGCGGACGCGCCGCGCGCGCAGCTGCGCCAGGGCGGCCCGCATCGGCCCGGGATCGGGCTGGACGAACAGGGCCTCGGTCACCTCGACCTCGATCATCTCCGGGGCGAGGCCGTGGCGCTGGATGCGCGCCGCGAGATCCTCCGCGAAGCCCGGCTCGCGCAGCTGCGGCGCGCAGGCCCGCAGCGCCAAGCGCCGGCCGGCGAGGCGCGCCGCCGTCCAGTGCCCGGCCTGCCGGAGGCTGCGCTCCATGATCCAGGCGGCGATCCGGGCCGTCACGGCGGGCTCCGAGGCCGCGGCCGCGAGGGGATCCTGCCCGCTCGGTCCCGCGAGCCTGGGGACGGCCTCGAAGCCGACGAGGCCGCCATCCGCGAGGCGCAGCCGCGGCTGGAAGCGGATCTCGATCCGCTCCGCGCCGAGGGCGGCGGCGGCCTCCGCGGCGGCGGCGGCCTGCTTCTCGCCCGAGCTGCGCAGGTCGGGGGTGAAGCACCGGAAGGTGTTCTTGCCCGCGGCCTTGGCGGCGTAGAGGGCGAGGTCGGCGCGGATGAACAGGTCGGCGCTGCCGCAGCCATCCGCGAGCGCGATCCCGACCGAGGCGCCGAGCTGGAACACCTGCCCGCCCGGCGCCATCGGCGCGGCGAGCGCCCGCAGCACCCGCGCGGCGACCCGCTCGGCCGCCGCCGGCCCGCCCGAGGGGCCGATCAGGATGGCGAACTCGTCGCCGCCGATCCGCGCCACGAGGTCGGCCTCGCGGCAGAGGGCGCGCAGCCGCGCCGCGACCTCGACCAGGCAGGCATCCCCGGCCGCGTGGCCGAACGTGTCGTTGACCGGCTTGAACCCGTCGAGATCGACGAGCAGCAGGGCGCCGGGCCCCCGCTCCCGCGCCTGCGGCCCGTCCAGGGCCGAGAGCCGCGCCTGGAACACGCTGCGATTGGCGAGCCCGGTCAGCACGTCGGTCTCGGCGAGGAAGCGCGTCCGCTCCCAGAGCGTGTGCTCGGCCGTGATGTCCTGCTTGGTCCCGAAGAGGCGCAGCGGCCGGACGCCGTCGCACTCGACATTGCCGGTAAGGCGCATCCAGCGTCGGTTGCCGCGGGCGGTCACGATCTCGGCGTCGAGCACGAAGGTGCCGCGCTCGCGGATCGCCCGCGCCCGCGCGGCTTCCATGGCGGCGAAGGAGTCCGGGGCGTAGAGCCGGGCGATCTCCTCCCGGAGGATCGGGCTGCCGCGCGGCAACTCGAACAGGTCGTAGACCGTGTCGGTCCAGGACAAAGCCCCGGTGGCGAGGTCGCAGGACCAGACGCCGATCTTGGCGGAGTGACAGGCGCGGTCGAACAGGCTCTGCCGCTCCGCCATCTCGGCGCCGAGCCGGCGCAGCGCCGCCGCAGCGGCATCGCGCTCGCGCGCGGCGCGGCGGGCCTCGGCGTGCCGCGCGAGCACCCCTTCGGCGAGGGCCGCCAGGGCCCGGAGCTGGTCGCCCTCGGCCGGGCTCAGCCGGCGCGGCCGGCGCCCGAGCAGGGCCAGCACGGCCGGGCCCTCCGGCCCGGCGACCGGGCTGCCGGCATAGAAGCGCCAGCCCGCCGCCCGGCGGGCCTCCTCCGCGGGCGCCGCCGCGCGCAGGTCCGGCACGACGAGGAGGTCGCCTGCCCGCGCGACCCACCCGGCGAGCGCCTCCGCGAGCGCGCCCGCCTCGCCCGGCTCGCATTCCGCCGCGGGATCGCGTCCCGCCGCGGGGGCGATCCCCGCGGGATCGCATCCCGCCGCGACCACGGGCGGCGCCGCGGGCCGGGTCAGGATCGCGACCGGGACGCGCAGGCTGGTGCGCGCGAGCGTCGCCAGCCGTCCGAGATCGGCGACGAGGCGGTCCTCGCCCGTGTCACCACCGGCCACCCGCGGGTCGTCCTCGTCGCGGATGGGGGGCTGCTGCATGGGTCGGGCGCGGCTCCGGCGATGACGTCACCCGCTCACCTACGGGCCATTCGGTTAACGAGCGGTTACGGGCCGCTCATGCCCCAGTGGAGCGGCGGGCCGATACCGCACTTCAGCGCGAGGGACTAGGCCAGGACGCTAGGTTATGGGTCGTCCGGTGCTTGCAAGCGATGATCGAAACGGCGTGAGCGCTGCAACCGGGTGCCAGGCCGGCGAACGGATCGCGGCGCGGCCTGCCGCCTCGAGCGGACCTGCGTCGCGCGATGCTGCCCGGATCCCTGCTCCCGCGTGGTTCCTGCCGCCGAGCGGGTCCCTTCGGCGAAGGATGCTCAGAGCCGCCGCAGGGCCACGCTCTCGATGCGGTGGCTCGCGCCCTTGGCGAGGATCAGGCTCGCCCGCTGGCGGGTCGGCACGATGTTGTCGCGCAGGTTCGGCAGATTGATGCGCGACCACAGCCCGTCCGCGATGGCGATCGCCTCCTCCTCGCTCACCTCGGCGTATTTGCGGAAGTAGGAGAGCGGGTCGCGGAAGGCGGTGTGGCGCAGGCGCAGGAAGCGGTTGACGTACCAGCGGTGCAGGTCGTCCTCGTGCGCGTCCAGGTAGACCGAGAAGTCGAAATAGTCCGACACGAAGGGGATCGCGGTGCCGTCGCGCGGCAGCCGCGCCGGCTGCAGCACGTTGAGCCCCTCGACGATCAGGATGTCCGGCCGGTCCACCACCGTGCTCTCGCCCGGCACCACGTCGTAGACGAGGTGGGAGTAGAGCGGCGCCGCCACGTGGCGCTTGCCGGCCTTGATGTCGGCGAGGAAGCGCAGCAGCGTCGGCGTGTCGTAGCTCTCCGGGAACCCCTTGCGCTCCATCAGGCCGAGCCGGGCGAGTTCCGCGTTCGGGAGCAGGAACCCGTCCGTGGTGACGAGGTCGACCTTCGGGGTGTTCGGCCAGCGCGCCAGCAGCGCCTTCAGCACCCGGGCCGTGGTCGACTTGCCGACCGCCACCGAGCCGGCGACGCCGATGATGTAGGGCACCTTCACCTCGCGCTCGGCGAGGAGGAAGCGCTGCGTCGCCTTGAACAGCCCCTGCGTCGCCGCGACGTAGAGGGAGAGCAGCCGCGAGAGCGGCAGGTAGATGGCGATCACCTCCTCGAGGGAGATGGGATCGTTGAGGGATTGCAGCCGCAGCACCTCCTCGGCCGTGAGGGTCAGCGGCGTGTCGGCGCGCAGCCGCGCCCACTCGTCCCGCGAGAAGACCCGGTAGGGCGAGAGGTGGTCGGTGGCCTCGTCGAGGCGCGCGGCGAGCTGCGCCTGCGGGGCGCTCGGGGCCGCCGCCCGCTCGTTCACGGCCGCCCCCGCGACGCCTTCTCGGCGAGCCCGCCCTGGGCCGTGCGCCGCTCCAGCTCCGCCATCACGTCCTCCAGCGCGACGCCGCTCCCGACGAGCACCACCAGCAGATGATAGAGCACGTCGGCGGCTTCCGACACGAGTCCGGCGCGGTCCCCCTGCACGGCCGCGATCGCGGCCTCGACTGCCTCCTCGCCGAGCTTTTTGGCCGGTTTCGCCGGCCCGGCCGCGACGAGCTTGGCCGTGTAGGACTGGTCCGGAGAGGCCGCGGCGCGGCTGCGGACGATCCTGTCGAGGTCGGCGAGGCTGAAGGCGGTCATCGGGTCCGTCGCGTCGGGGCCCGGCCGGAACCGGCCAGGCGATTGAGCCTTGTGTCCTGGCTGATCGCTGGTCAAGCGCGGCCGCTCGAAATCCCCCTCACCGCGCTCCCGCCCCGGCCTCGTGCGCCGCGATCCTCGCCGGCCCGGCGCCGGGGACGATGCCGGACCGAGACCCTCGGCGGCATTGCCCCGCGCATCTCCGCCTTAAGGGTCGAGCCGCATCGCCAGCCCCGCCGCCGCCATGTGGGCCTTGGCCTGCGCCACCGTCGCCTCGCCGAAATGGAAGATCGAGGCCGCCAGCACCGCGCTGGCATGGCCCTCCGCCACCCCGGCCACGAGGTCGTCGAGCCCGCCGACGCCCCCCGAGGCGATCACCGGCACGCTCACCGCGTCGGCGATGGCCCGGGTCAGGCCGAGATCGTAGCCGGAGCGCATCCCGTCCCGGTCCATCGAGGTGACGAGGAGCTCCCCCGCGCCCCGCGCCGTCACGGTGCGGGCGAAGGTGATCGCGTCGAGGCCGGTGGCGCGCCGCCCGCCATGCGTGAAGATCTCCCAGCGCGGCGCCTCGCCGGGGCCGGAGACGCGCTTGGCGTCGATCGCCACCACGATGCACTGGTTGCCGAACTTCTCCGCCGCCTCCGCCACGAAGTCGGGGTTGTTCACCGCCGCGGTGTTGATCGAGACCTTGTCGGCGCCCGCGAGCAGCAGCGCGCGGATGTCCTCCACGCTGCGCACCCCGCCCCCGACCGTGAGCGGCATGAAGCAGGCCTCCGCCGTGCGCTGCACGACGTCGAGGAGGATGCCGCGCGCCTCGTGGCTCGCCGTGATGTCGAGGAAGCAGAGCTCGTCGGCGCCCGCCGCGTCGTAGGCCTTGGCGGCCTCGACCGGGTCGCCGGCGTCGCGCAGCGCGAGGAACTGGACGCCCTTGACGACGCGGCCGTCCTTGACGTCGAGGCAGGGGATGACGCGGGTCTTGAGCACGCTCTCGTCACTCGATCCAGGGGAGGCGGCGTCCCGCGATCCCGCGTGAGGAGGGGCCCGGCGGCCCCCCGTTCAAGGCTATCACGCCCCGGCCCCGCGCGCCTGCTCGGCCCGCCGGATGGCGGCGAGCGCCTCGCGCGGGTCGATGCGGCCGTCGTAGAGGGCCCGCCCGGTGATCGCGCCGGCGAGCAGGGCGCAATCGGGCTCCAGCAGCCGGTGGATGTCGGCGATCGAGGCGAGCCCGCCCGAGGCGATGACCGGGATGCTCACGGCCTGCGCGAGCGCCAGCGTCATCGGGATGTTGAGCCCCTTGAGCACCCCGTCGCGCGCGATGTCCGTGTAGATGATGGCGGCGACGCCCGCATCCTCGAAGCGGCGGCCGAGCTCGTCGGCGGTGACCGTCGAGGTCTTGGCCCAGCCCTCGACTGCGACCTTGCCGTCCTTCGCGTCGATGCCGACCGCGATCTTCCCCGGGAAGCGGCGCGCCGCCTCGCGCACGAAGGCCGGGTCGCGCACCGCCGCGGTGCCGATGATGACGCGGCTCACGCCCTTGCCGAGCCAGCCCTCGACCGTGCGCATCTCCCGGATGCCGCCGCCGAGCTGGACCGGGATCGCGACCGCCGCCAGGATGGCGTCCACCGCCGCGGCGTTCATCGGCGCGCCCGCGAAGGCCCCGTCGAGATCGACCACGTGCAGCCAGGAGAAGCCCTGGGCCGCGAAGGTCGCTGCCTGCGCGGCCGGATCGTCGCTGAACACGATCGCCTGGGCCATGTCGCCCTGCACGAGGCGGACGCAGCGCCCCTCCTTGAGATCGATGGCCGGAAACAGGATCACGTGCGTCACCGCGGGGCTGAAAGGGGGAAGGGGCGGTCCTCAGGGCCGCCAGCGCAGGAAATTGGCGATCAGCGCGAGGCCGAGCCGCTGGCTCTTCTCGGGGTGGAACTGCGTGCCCGCCACGTTCCCGCGCGAGACGATCGCCGTCACCGGCCCGCCGTAGTCGCTGGTCGCGACGACGTCGCCGGGCTCGCGGGGAGTCAGCGCGTAGCTGTGCACGAAATAGGCGTGGAGCCCGCCCTCCCCGGTCGGGATGCCGTCGAGGAGCGGCGTCGCCCGGTGGGCCCGCAGGGTGTTCCAGCCCATGTGCGGCACCTTGAGGCTCGGATCGGCCGGGCGGATCGGCGCCACGTCGCCGGGCACCCAGCCCAGGCCCTCGGTGGTCTCGTATTCGAGGCCCCGCGAGGCGAGGAGCTGCATGCCGACGCAGATCCCCAGGAAGGGCCGCCCGCGCTCCTGCGCCGCCTCCGTCATGGCCGCGACGAGGCCCGGCACCGCGTCGAGGCCGCGGCGGCAATCCGCGAAGGCGCCGACGCCCGGCAGCACCACCCGCTCGGCCCCGGCCACCACCTCCGGGTCGGAGGTCACGGTGATGCGCGCATCGTCGAGGCCCGCCTCCCGCGCCGCCCGCTCGAAGGCCTTGGCGGCGGAGTGCAGGTTGCCCGAGCCGTAATCGATGATGGCGACCGTGCCGGTGCTCACGCGGGTCTCTCCTCGCAGGGGCGTCACCGCCGCGCATCCGCCTCGGGGAAGAGGCCGAGCGCCGGGCTCCCGGTCTTGGCGAAGGGCGGCACCCGCGGGGGCACCGCCGCCGCCGGGGCGGCGTGGCGGGTGAGCCAGCGGCCGACCAGCTTCACCTCCGCCTCGGTCGAATCCGCCGCCGTCACCGCGTCCCGGGCCGGGCTGCCGCGCCGCTCGTAGGTCCAGCGGCGCAGGGAGGGCGCCTCGTAGCCGATCAGCACCGAGAGGAGCAGCGTGACCAGGAAGCCCGCCGGCGGGGACAGGTTGAGGGCGAGGCCCGCGCCCCACACCGCCACCTCGGCCACCAGCACCAGCAGCCCCGCGAGCCAGAGCCGGTGCCAGAAGAACCACAGGGCCGTGAAGGCGAAGGCCGACCAGATGAAGCGGTCGGGCACCAGCTTGGCGCGGTCGAGCGCGTCCGGCGCCCCGGGATCGACCTCGTCGGGCAGGTGCAGCGTGTAGGTGGACATCGTGCTCTCCAGGCCTGCTCTCTCGGGCTCCCGGCGCCGCAAGCGGGCGCCCGTCAGAGCGAGCCCTTCGTCGACGGGACCCGGTCCCCTTCCCGAGGGTCGACGGACACCGCCTGACGCAGGGCGCGTGCCAGCCCCTTGTAGCAGCTCTCGGCGATATGGTGCTGATTCTCGCCGTAGAGCGTCTCCACGTGGAGCGTGATCCCGGCATTCATCGCGAAGGCCTGGAACCACTCGCGCACCAGTTCGGTGTCGAAGCCGCCAATCTTCTCGCGCGCGAAGTGGGTGCGGAACACCAGGAAGGGCCGGCCCGAGATGTCCACGGCGACGCGGGTCAGCGTCTCGTCCATCGGCAGGTGCAGGTCGGCGTAGCGCCGGATGCCGCGCTTGCTGCCGAGGGCCTGCGCGAAGGCCTGGCCGAGGGCGATGCCCGCATCCTCCGTCGTGTGGTGCTGGTCGACGTGCAGGTCGCCCGTCACCGCGACGTCGAGGTCGAACAGGGCGTGCCGGGCGAACAGCTCCAGCATGTGGTCGAGGAAGCCGATGCCGGTCGCGACCGAGGCGCGGCCGCTGCCGTCGAGGTCGAGGGCGACGGTCACGTCGGTCTCGGCGGTCCGCCGGCTGACCCGGCCGGTCCGGGAGGAGGTGTCGGTCATCGCGTGATCGGAATGAGAGCCGGCTGCCTTTTAACCGGGCAGCCCGGCGGAAAGCCAGCGGAGAGTCCGGCCCCGGTCGCCGGAGCGGCGGGGGACGGAGCGGAGCCGCCTCGGGCCGGTCCGCTCACGTGACATCCGGCTGATGGCTTCGCCATCTCCGATTTCGGCCATGCGGATGTCGGCTTCGCTCAGGCGCCGCGCTCAGGCGCCGCGCGGGCTCGGGATCCGGGATCCGCTTGATCAGAGCGGATCCCATATCAGACCCCGAGCACGCGGCCCGCCACGGCGTCGAGCTTGGCGACGAGCGCCGGGTCCCGGTGCTCGGGCGGGGTGAGCAGGGCCCCGTCGAGGGCGCGGTCCGAGCGCACCGGGCAGGGCTCGTGCTCGGCGGGGAAGTCGCGGGCGAGCCGGCTCACGAGGCGCGCCGCCTTGGCGGCGTTCGCCCGCGCGACGGCGATCACCGCCGAGACCTCGACCGCGTCGTGCTCCTGATGCCAGCAGTCGAAATCCGTCACCATCGCGATGGTCGCGTAGGTGATCTCGGCCTCGCGGGCGAGCTTGGCCTCCGGCATGTTGGTCATGCCGATCACGTCGTAGCCGAGGCTCTTGTAGGTGATCGACTCGGCGTAGGTGGAGAATTGCGGCCCCTCCATGCAGACGTAGGTGCCGTTGCTGCGCACCGGGATCTCCTCCGCGCGCGCCGCCTCCAGGATGCGGGCCTGCAGGCCCGGCCCGACCGGATGGGCCATCGAGACGTGGGCGACGCAGCCGTCGCCGAAGAAGGACGAGGCCCGGCCGTGGGTGCGGTCCACGAACTGGTCGACGAGCACGAACAGGCCCGGATAGAGCTCCTGCTTGAACGAGCCGCAGGCCGAGAGCGAGACGAGGTCGGTGACGCCCGCCCGCTTCAGCACGTCGACGTTCGCCCGGTAATTGATGCCGGAGGGCGACAGCCGGTGGCCGCGCCCGTGCCGGGCGAGGAACACCACCGGGGTCGCGCCGATCCGCCCGATCCGCAGCGCGTCCGAGGGGTCGCCCCAGGGCGAGGCGATCCGCTCCTCGCGCAGATCCTCCAGTCCCGGCAGGTCGTAGACCCCGGACCCGCCGATCACCCCGAGCACCGCCTTCGCCATCGTCGTCTCCCGAAACCTGCCCAAACGAGAAGAGGCCCCTCGCGGGGCCTCTTCAAGGAGCGTGCCGCGCCTCATCCCAACGGCCCAGGATGCGGACGCATCGGGCCGCCGACCGTCTCGAAGGGTCGACGCCAGGCCGAAGGCGTGGCGGCCCTTCGAGAACGGAACCGACGGTCATGAGACACGACCGCCGGGATCAGCCCGCCTTGTGCAGCTCGGGCTGCAGGCCGTGCGTCTCGCCGCCGACATCGGCCCACACCTTCTTCTTCACGTAGTAGAAGAGGCCGGCGAGGACCAGCAGGAACAGGATGGCGCGCAGGCCGAGCTGCTTGCGGGCGATCAGGTGGGGCTCGGCCGTCCACATCAGGTAGGCGGTGACGTCGCGCGAGTACTGATCGACCGTCTCGGGCACCACCGGCTTGCCGTCCGCGCCCTTGGCGTAGGTGATCTGGCCGTCGCTGAGCGGCTTGGGCATCGCGATGATGTTGCCCGGGTAATACTTGTTGTAGTGGCCGCCGTCCGGCACCTGCACGCCGTGGGGCGGGGTCTCCTCGTAGCCGTTGAGGAGCGCGTGGATGTAGTCGGGCCCCTGCTCGGTGTAGCCGACGAAGGGCAGCCAATCGATCAGGAACCACAGCCCGCCGCGGCTGAAGGTGCGGGCCTTGGCCATCAGCGACAGGTCGGGCGGCGCCTTGCCGCCATTGGCGACCGCGGCGGCCTGCTCGTTCGGGAACGGCGCCGGCAGCTTGTCGGCGGGGCGGCCGGGCCGCTCGAACATCTCGCCCTGGTCGTTCGGGCCGTCCTTGACCTTGTACTCCGCGGCGAGCGCCTTGACCTGCGCCTCCGTGAAGTCCGGCCCGCCCTCCTCCGCGAGGTTGCGGAAGCGGACGTAGTTCATGCTGTGGCAGTTCGAGCAGACCTCGCGGTAGACCTGATAGCCGCGCTGCAGCTGCGCCTGGTCGAAGGTGCCGAACACGCCCGAGAAGGTCCACTTCTCGCGCGGGGGAAGGCTGCCGTGCTCCTCCGCGAGGGCGGCGGTGCCGGACAGGATCGCGGCGAGCGCGGCTGCCACGAGAGCGCGTGTTCTGATCATTCCCTCGATGTCCCTTGCCCTCGATGCCCCTTGCGGCGTCGTCATCGGCCAGTGTGGTTCAGGGGCGGGCCGCCTCGGGGGCGGCCCGCGGAAGCCGCCTCGGGGGCGGCCCGCGATCGGCCCGTCAGCCCTTGGTCGGCGGGGCGGCGGCGGCGCCGGCCGGCATGCCGGAGGCCCCCACCTGCTTGCCCGGGCCCGTGACGCTCTCCAGGATCGAGCCCGGGAGGGGCCTGGGCGTCTCGAACAGGCCGACCAGCGGCATCACGATCAGGAAGTGGGCGAAGTAGTAGACCGTGGCGATGCGGGCCGCGATCACGTAGCCCCCCTCCGGCGGCTTCGCGCCGAGCCAGCCCAGCAGGAAGCAGCAGAAGATGAACACCCAGAAGAACTGCCGGTAGATCGGCCGGTAGTTCGAGGAGCGGACCCGCGAGGTGTCGAGCCAGGGCGCGAAGGCCAGGATGATCACCGCGCCGAACATCAGGATCACGCCGCCGAGCTTGTCCGGCACCGCGCGCAGGATGGCGTAGAACGGCAGGAAGTACCATTCGGGCACGATATGCGCGGGGGTCACGCCCGGATTCGCCGGGATGTAGTTGTCCGCGTGGCCGAGGTAGTTCGGCTGCAGGAAGATCCAGTAGGCGAAGAACATGAAGAACACCACGACCGCGAACACGTCCTTGATCGTCGCGTAGGGCGTGAACGGGACCGCGTCCTTGCCGCTCTTGATCGGGATGCCGGTCGGGTTGTTCTGGCCCGTGACGTGCAGCGCCCAGACGTGCAGGACGACGACGCCGGCGATCATGAACGGCAGCAGGTAGTGCAGCGAGAAGAAGCGGTTGATGGTCGGGTTGCCGACCGAGTAGCCACCCCAGAGCAGGCTCTGAATGGTGTCGCCGACGATCGGGATCGCCGCCAGGATGTTGGTGATCACGGTCGCGCCCCAGAACGACATCTGGCCCCAGGGCAGCGTGTAGCCGAGGAAGGCGGTCGCCATCATCAACAGGTAGATGATCACGCCCAGGATGTAGAGCACCTCGCGCGGGGCCTTATAGGACCCGTAATAGAGGTTGCGGAACATGTGCACGTAGACCGCGATGAAGAACATCGAGGCGCCGTTGGCATGCATGTAGCGCAGCAGCCAGCCGAAATTCACGTCGCGCATGATGTGCTCGACGGAATTGAAGGCCTCGTTGGCCGAGGGCTGGTAGTGCATGGCCAGCCAGACCCCGGTGAGGATCTGGGAGGCCAGCATCACGATCAGGATCGCCCCGAACGTCCAGAAGTAGTTCAGGTTGCGGGGGACCGGGAAGGCGACGAAGGAGGAATGGACGAGGCCGACGATCGGCAGCCGCGCCTCGAACCACTTGGCTAAGCGGCTCTTGGGCACGTAAGTCGTGGCGTGTGCGCTCATGGGGACAGCCCGCTTCTTGGTTTCCGGGCATCGTCCGCGGGACCGGGGGTCCGCCGCCGACGATGCGGCACTCTCAACACATGCGCGGCCGGTCGGCCGCGTCCGCCGCGTCAGGCCGCCGCGCCCTCGCCGATCCGCACCTTGGCGTCGCCCTGGAAGGCGTAGGGCGGGATCGGCAGGTTGATCGGCGCCGGCCCGCGCCGCACCCGGCCGACCGCGTCGAACTGCGAGCCGTGGCAGGGGCAGGCCCAGCCCTCGAAATTGCCCTGGTGGCCGATCGGCACGCAGCCCAGGTGGGTGCAGTTGCCGTAGCTCACGAGCCACTGGTCGTGACCCTCCTTGACCCGGGCGTAGTAGGGCGCCGGGTCGATCAGGTCGCCCATCTTGACCGCCTTCATGTCCTCGATCTCCTTGGCGGAGAGGCGGCGCACGAAGATCAGCTTGCCGCGCCAGAACACGTTGATGATCTGGCCCTCGCTGATCGGCGAGAGGTCGACCTCGATCGGCGCGCCGGCCGCGATGGTCTCGGCGTCCGGGGCCATCGAGGAGACGAAGGGCCAGACCAGGGCGGCCGCACCGACCACGGCGCCCGCCCCGGTGGCGAGGAAGAGGAAGTCCCGGCGGGTCGACCCGTGCGGATGGGCGGCGTCAGAGGGGGCGACGGTGGTGGCCAAGTTCCGGCTCTCCCGAGAATCGTGAAGGGCGAGGATCCGCGCGGGCGCGGGGCGCCACGCATGGACCACATTCCTAGGGCTGGCTCCGAGGAGGCCCCTCGGTCCGGCGGACCGAAGCACCAGGCCCACGGCGCGTGCAATGCGACCGGGCGTCGCCCGCGCGGCCGCTCTCTGCCACGCTTCTAATCTGCGCGCCAGCGTGACGCGGCGCCGCCCGCCGGTTTTTTGCTGCGCTGCGGCGTCATCCGGCCGCGGGCGCCGCTCCTCTATTCGGCCGCGGGCACCGCGTGGCGGGCCCGCGCGTTGCGCAACCAGAGCACGAGCAGGATGCCGACGAGGCCCGCTGCCGAGATGACCAGCAGCCCGCCGGTGAAGTCGCCGGTGCGGTCCTTGATCGCGCCCACCACGTAGGGCGCGACGAAGCCCGAGAGGTTGCCGATCGAGTTCACCACCGCGATGGCGCCGGCCGCCGCCGCCCCGGAGAGCGCCTCGGTCGGCAGCGTCCACACCACCGGCAGGGCCGCGAAGATGCCGAAGGCGGCGCCCGAGAACAGCACCATCTTGAGCACCGGATCGGTCACCAGGGCGGCGCCGATCGTGCCCAGCGAGGCGCAGGCGAGCGCCGCCACGAGGTGGAAGTGGCGCTCCCGCCGGGCGTCGGAGCGCCGGCCCCACCAGATCATCCCGACCGTGCCCGCGATGTAGGGGATCAGCGTGACGAAGCCGGTCTGCAGGTTCGAGAGGCCGAAGGCCTTGACGATCTGCGGCAGGAAGAAGCCGAAGGCGTAGAGGAGCGCCACCGCCCCGAAATAGATGAATGCGATCGCGATCACGCGGGGATCGAAGATCTCGCGGGTGAGCGGCCGGTGGGCGGTGGGGCCGCGCGCGGCCTCCTCGCGCATGCGCGCCTCGAGCCAGGCGCGCTCGTCGGCCGGCAGCCACCGCGCCTCGGACGGCCGGTCCGTGAGGTACAGGAAGGTCGCGACCGAGAGCACGATCGCCGGCACCGCCTCGATGATGTAGAGCCACTGCCAGCCCTTGAAGCCGAGGAGCCCGTCGAGTTCGAGCAGCGCGCCCGAGACCGGCGCGCCGATCAGGCTCGACAGCGGGATCGCCACCATGAAGGCGCTGACGATCCGGGCCCGGTAGGCGGCCGGGAACCACAGGGTGAGGTAGAAGATGATGCCCGGAAAGAACCCGGCCTCCGCCGCGCCGAGCAGCAGGCGCATGATGTAGAAGCTGGTCTCGCCGCCCACGAAGGCCATGCCGCCCGAGATCAGGCCCCAGCTCAGCATGATGCGGGCGATCCAGCGCCGCGCCCCGAACCGCTCCAGGAACAGGTTCGAGGGCACCTCGAAGATGAAGTAGGTGAGGAAGAACAGGCCCGCCCCGAGCCCGTAGGCGGTGGCCGAGATGCCGAGGTCGCGGTTCATCGTGAGCGACGCGAAGCCGACGTTCACCCGATCCAGGTAGGCCACGAAGTAGCAGACGATCAGGAACGGGATCAGGCGTCGGCTGACGCGGCGGATCGTGCGGGTCTCGAGTTCGCTCATCGGCGGGGCGCATCCTCCCTCCGGGCTCGTCGGCCCGGCTCCCCCGCGCCTTGGACCGAAGCGGGCGCGCTGGCAAGCGCTGCGGCGCGCCGTGTCGCGCTTGTCCGCAACGGCGCTTCGGTCTAGTGCTCGCCCCTCCGGTCGGGACCGGCATCCGGTCGGGGCGCGCCGCAACGGTGGCGGCCCCGCGCGTTCGCCGCGAGTCGCCTCCGCACGTTCACCGCCGCAGGTTCACCTCTAGGTTTCTCAACCGTCCGATCGGGATCGCGAGATGGTCACGCCACGCCGAGACAGCGGGAAGGACCGCCCGTCGCTCAAGGATGCGCGCATCCTGGTCGTCGAGGCCCGCTACTACGAGGACATTGCCGACGAACTCCTGCGCGGCGCCACGGCGGCGATCGCCGCCGCGCAGGCCGAGGCGGAGGTCGTGACCGTGCCGGGCGCGCTGGAGATCCCCCAGGCGGTGGCGATCCTGGTCGAGGCCGCCGCGCGCGAGGCCAGGCCCTACGACGCCGTGGTGGCGCTCGGCTGCGTCATCCGGGGCGAGACCGGACATTACGACATCGTGGCGGGCGAGAGCGCGCGGGCGCTGATGGACCTCTCGGTCCTGCTGCGCCTGCCGCTCGGCAACGGCATCCTCACGGTCGAGACCGAGGCGCAGGCGCAGGCGCGGGCCCGCGTCTCGGAGATGAACAAGGGTGGGGGCGCCGCCGAGGCGGCCCTCGCGGTGCTCGCGCTCAAGCGCGCGAAGGCCGCCGAGCGCCCCGACCGGACCATCGGCTTCACCCCCCGCCGCACCGCGGAGACGCAGGAATGAAACCCGCCGAGCGCAGCGGCGCCCGCCTCGCCGTGGTCCAGGCCCTCTACGAGATGGAGATCTCCGGCAAGGGCGTCATCGACGCGCTGGCGGAGTTCGAGGCCTTCTGGATCGGCCAGGTGGTCGATGGCATCGAGCATCCCCCGGCCGAGACGGCCTTCTTCCGCGACGTGCTGCGCGGGGCGGTGGAGGAGCAGCGGCTCATCGACCAGCGCCTCGACGGGGCGCTCTCGGCCGGCTGGCCGCTGCGCCGGATCGAGGCGGTCCTGCGCGCGATCCTGCGGGCCGGCGCCTACGAGGTGATCTTCCGCAAGGACGTGCCGGTGCGGGTGGCGATCTCCGAATACGTGGACGTCGCCCACAGCTTCTACGGCGGCGACGAGCCGGGGCTGGTCAACGCGGTGCTCGACAAGGTGGCCCGGGCGGCGCGGGCCGAGGAGCTCGACAAGGCCGCCCGCGACGGGTGACGAGCGGGCGAGGCGCCGCCCGGTCCCGGCCCCGGTCCAGGGCCCGGCCTTCCGTCCCGCGCGGACGCGGCGCGCAGGAGAGCGAGTCCCGATGACCCCCCGCCCCTCCGAGGACGCGCTGATCGCCCGCTACTTCGCCCCGCTCGCCGGGCCTGGCGGGCTCGGGCTGCGGGACGACGCGGCGGAACTCGCGCCCTCCCCCGGCCACGACCTCGTCCTCACCACCGACGCGGTGGTGGCGGGCGTCCACTACTTCCCCGACGATCCTCCCGCCTCGATCGCCGTGAAGGCGCTCGGCGTGAACCTGTCCGACCTCGCCGCCAAGGGCGCGCGGCCGCGCGGCTTCCTGCTGACCCTCGCCCTCGCGGAATCCTGGACCGAGGCGTGGCTCGCCGCCTTCTGCGCCGGGCTCGGCGCGACGGCGCAGCGTTGGGGCTGCCCGCTTCTCGGCGGCGACACGGTCCGGGCGGCGGGCCCGACCCTGATCGGCGTCACGGCCCTCGGCGAGGTCCCCGCCGGCCGGATGGTGCGGCGCTTCGCGGCGAAGCCCGGGGACCGGCTCCTCGTCTCGGGCACGATCGGGGACGCGGCGCTCGGGCTGCGTCTGCGCGCGGAGCCCGCCTGGGCCGGCGCCCTCTCGGCGGCGGAGCGCGATCACCTCGCCGACCGCTACCTGCATCCGCGCCCGCGCCTGCCGCTCGCGCCCGCCCTCCTCGCCCATGCGGGCGCCGCCATGGACGTCTCGGACGGGCTGGTGGGCGACCTCGCCAAGATGCTGCGCGCCTCCGGGGCGGGCGCGGAGGTCGACCTCGCCGCGATTCCCCTCTCGCCCGCGGCCCGCGCCGCGCTCGCGGCCGAGCCGGGCCTGCGCGAGGCGGCCCTGACCGGCGGGGACGATTACGAGCTGCTCTGCGCGGTGCCGCCCGCCCGCCTCGGGGCGATCCGGGCCGAGGCCGAGGCGGCCGGGATCCCCCTGACGCCGATCGGCACCGTGACCGAGGGCCCCGCCCCGCCCCGGTTCCGGGACCGCGACGGCAGCGACCGGATCTTCGCCGGCGGCTCGTTCAGCCACTTCTGAGCACGACTTTCGTCGGGGTCGCCGGGCTGTCCGCACCCTTCCGGCGGTGGAGAAGCTTAAGAGCGTTTGCGCTCGCCCTGGAAGTTTGGCACTCAGGACCGGCGAGCCGGGATCAGGCCGGGCCGCTCATCTGGGGAGGGACACCCGCACGGGACGCCGCTCGCCACCAAGGCCGTCAACCGTCGCGGGGCATGGCCCGACATCAAGGACGGTAGAATGACCGCACTCCTGCTCATCATCCTGGGCGGCCTCTGCGCCGTTGCCTACGGCATTTACACCATCAACGACGTCATGCGGCGCGACGCGGGCACCCAGCGCATGCAGGAGATCGCGGGTGCCATCGCCGAGGGCGCCCAGGCCTACCTGCGGCGGCAATACGTCACCATCGCGGTGGTCGGCGTCGCGCTCTTCGCCCTGCTCTCCTACTTCCTCGGGATCAAGGTCGGGATCGGCTTCCTGATCGGTGCGGTGCTGTCGGGCGCGGCGGGCTTCATCGGCATGAACGTCTCGGTGCGGGCCAACGTGCGCACCGCCCAGGCCGCCACGCAGTCGCTCGGCGGCGGCCTCGACGTCGCCTTCAAGTCCGGCGCGGTCACCGGCATGCTGGTGGCGGGCCTCGCCCTCCTCGGCGTCGCCCTCTACTACACCTACCTCACGCGCCAGCTCGGGCTGTCGCCCGCGAGCCGCGAGGTCATCGACGCGCTGGTGGCGCTCGGCTTCGGCGCCTCCCTGATCTCGATCTTCGCCCGCCTCGGCGGCGGCATCTTCACCAAGGGCGCGGATGTGGGCGGCGACCTCGTCGGCAAAGTCGAGGCCGGCATCCCGGAGGACGATCCGCGCAACCCCGCCACCATCGCGGACAATGTCGGCGACAATGTCGGCGACTGCGCCGGCATGGCGGCCGACCTGTTCGAGACCTACGCGGTGACGCTGGTCGCCACCATGGTGCTCGCCGCGATCTTCTTCTCGGGCCAGACCGAGGTCGGCGGGCGCAACGTGCTCGAGACGATGCTGCTCTACCCGATGGCGATCGGCGCGGCCTGCATCGTCACCTCGATCATCGGCACCTTCTTCGTCACGCTCGGCGCCAACCAGTCGATCATGGGCGCCCTCTACAAGGGCCTGATCGGCGCCGGCGTGCTCTCCGTCGCCGCCATCGCGGGCATCAACTTCGTCCTGTTCGGCGGCTTCAACACCAGCTTCACCACCAACACGGGCGTCACCTTCACCTCGCTCAGCCTGTTCCTGTGCGCGGTGATCGGCCTGGTGATCACGGCGCTGATCGTGGTGATCACCGAGTACTACACCGGCACCAATTACCGCCCGGTCAAGTCGATCGCCTACTCGTCGGTGACCGGTCACGGCACCAACGTGATCCAGGGGCTCGCGATCTCCCTCGAATCGACGGCGATGCCCGCCATCGTGATCGTGGCCGGCATCATCTCCACCTACATGCTGGCCGGCCTGTTCGGCATCGCGGTGGCGGTCACCGCCATGCTGGCGCTCGCCGGCGTGGTGGTGGCGCTCGACGCCTTCGGGCCGGTCACCGACAATGCCGGCGGCATCGCCGAGATGGCCGGCCTGCCCAAGGACGTGCGCAAGTCGACCGACGCCCTCGACGCGGTCGGCAACACCACCAAGGCCGTCACCAAGGGCTACGCGATCGGCTCGGCCGGTCTCGGCGCCCTGGTGCTGTTCGCGGCCTACACGTCGGACCTCAACTACTTCGTGCAGAACGCGAGCCCGACCCAGTACCGCTACTTCCAGGGCGTGAGCGTCGATTTCTCGCTCTCCAACCCCTACGTGGTGGTGGGCCTGCTGCTCGGCGGCCTGATCCCCTACCTGTTCGGCGGCATCGCCATGACGGCGGTGGGCCGGGCGGCGGGCGCGGTGGTCGAGGAGGTGCGCCGGCAATTCCGCGAGAAGCCCGGCATCATGGCGGGCACGGACCGGCCCGATTACGGCCGGGCCGTCGACATGCTCACCCGCGCGGCGATCCGCGAGATGGTGGTGCCCTCCCTGCTCCCGGTGCTGTCGCCGGTGGTGCTGTTCTTCGTGATCAACCTCATCGCGGGCAAGGCCCAGGCCTTCGCCGCGGTGGGCGCGATGCTGCTCGGCGTGATCCTGACCGGCCTCTACGTGGCGGTCTCGATGACGTCCGGGGGCGGCGCCTGGGACAACGCCAAGAAGTACATCGAGGACGGCCATCACGGCGGCAAGGGCTCGGACGCCCACAAGGCGGCCGTGACCGGCGACACGGTCGGCGATCCCTACAAGGACACCGCCGGCCCCGCCGTGAACCCGGCAATCAAGATCACCAACATCATCGCGCTGCTGCTGCTGGCGGTGCTGGCGCACAGCTGAGCGGCAGCCGACCCGGAGCGAGGATGGGGCGCCCTCTCCCGAGGGCGCCCCATCGCACGTTCGGGGCGGTCGTCGCCCGAATCACTCTTGTCTCGGTCGCTATCGGTCGGGCCGCCACGGCGTCGGGGCCAGGGAGCCCGGTCGCCGCGGGGCGGCGCGCGGCCGGGTGCGCGCGGCAACCGGCGGCTGCGACGCGGGGGCGCGACAATCCCGTTTCCCTGCCCGCATCCCGCTCGGGGCGCGGCGCCGCGTTCGCGGGGCGCCCCACCCCGCCGGGGGCGGGGCGCCGTCGCCTCAATTGACGCGCGAGACCTCGACGAGGTTGTCGGAGAACGAGGGCGCATGCCCCATGTCGGTGAAGGCCGACGACGAGATGCTGTTCACCGTGCCCTCGTTGAGCTGGCGCCAGTAGCCGAGCGTGGCCACCACGATCCCGGACTTCACGTCGTCGGTGACGCGCGCCACGCCCTTGAAGCCGCCGCGGCCGTTGGCGACCCGCACGCGGTCGCCATCCACGATGCCGCGCGCCTCGGCATCCCGGGGGCTGATCATCACGAACTGCTCCCCCTGCCCCTTCTGCTTGTCCTCCATGTTCGCGTAGCAGGAGTTCAGGAAGTAGTGGCTCTTGGGCGAGACGATGTTGAGCGGGTAGCGCGCGGCGAGTGCGGGGTCGCTCGCGGGGGACTCGCGCGGGCCGAGATAGTCGGGCAGCGGGTCGAGCGCCTCGCCGGGCTGGAACCCCTCGTACATTTGCCGGAACGGCGGGGCGACGAAGTTCGTGGCGCCCTCGACCTTGAACATGCACTTGCCGGTCGGCGTCGGGAAGTTGCCCTCGCGGTGCGGCGCCCGGTCGTCGGGCGTGCCGACCTTCAGCCGGGCGAAGCCGTGCTCGCGCAGGTATTGCAGGTCGATGCCCTCGCAGGCCGGAGAGTTCCAGTCGACGTAGTGCTCCAGGCACTCCGCGTCCGACCACTTGAAGTTCTCCTCCTCGAAGCCGAGCCGGGCGGCCAGCCTCCGGAAGATCTCGTTGTTGGGAATGGCCTCGCCGGGCGCTTGCGCGCACTTGGTGTTGTAGGTCAGGTAGAGGTGACCCCAGGAGAGGATCATGTCCTCCATCTCGGCGCCCATCGCGGCCGGCAGCAGGATGTCGGCGTAGGAGGCCGTGTCCGAGATGAAGTGCTCGGCCGAGACCAGGAACAGGTCCTCGCGCATCAATCCCTCGACGATCTTGTCGGTCTCGGGCGCCTGGGTGACCGGGTTCGAGTTCCAGCACATCATCGACATGATCGGGGGGTCGAGCTTCAACTCGCCGGTGAGCGCCCGACCGATCTGCAGGTTGCTGACGACGCGGGTGCCCTCCGGGATCAGGTCGGGACGGCAGATGACGTCGAACTTGTAGGGATGCTCCCAGACGCCGAACTGCGTGATGCCGCCGCCGACGTGGCGCCACGCGCCGGTGAGCGCCGGGATGCAGGCGACGGCCCGGATGGTCTGGCCGCCGCCGTAGTGGCGCTCCAGCGCCACGCCGATGCGGATGCCCACCGGCTGGGCGGTCGCCATCTCGTAGGCGAGCTTGCGGATGTCCTCGGCCGGGACGCCGGTGATCTCCGCGGCCCATTCCGGCGTGCGCGTGCGCGCGCGCTCCTTGAGATCCTCGAAGCCGATCGTGTGGTTGTCGACGTAATCCTGGTCGACGAGGCCCTGCGCGATGATCGCGTTGATCAGCGCCATCGCCAGCGCGCCGTCGGTGCCGGGCTTCGGTGCGATGTGCCAGTCGGCCCCCTTGGCGGTGCGCGAGGCGTAGGCGTCGATCACGACGACCTTGGCACCCTTCTGCTGGGCGTCCTTGACGATCGCCCAGTGGTGCAGGTTCGTGCTGACCGAGTTGCAGGCCCAGATGACAATGTACTTGGAGTGGATGTAGCTGTCCGGGTCGAGGCCCGCGGTCGGGCCGACCGTGAGCAGCCAGGCGGTGCAGGAGCCCTCACCGCAGAAGGTCCGCTCGGTGACGGTGGCGCCCAGGCGGTTGAAGAACGCGTCGCCGCCGTTGAGCCCGTGCACGAGCCCCTGGTTGCCGAGGTAGCTGTAGGGGGCGATGGCCTGCGGGCCGTAACGGTCGATGATCGCCCTCCACCGGGCGACGATCGTGTCCAGCGCCTCGTCCCAGGTGATGCGCTCGAACTGCTTCGAGCCCTTCGGGCCGACCCGGCGCATCGGGTAGAGAAGACGGTCCGGGTGGTAGTGGCGCTTCTCGTAGTCCTTCAGCTTCACGCAGAGGCCGCCGCGGGTCATCGGGTGGTCGGGGTTGCCGCGCACGCCGAGGAGTTCGCCGTCCTTCACCTCGAACAGCATCGAGCAGGTGTCGGGGCAGTCGTGCGGGCAGCCGCCGAAGAAGGTCCCGGTCCGGCTCTCGGACTCGGCGCCGATCAAGGAATCGGGGTCGACGATCTCGTTCATGTTTCCTCCGCGGTCGAGCGCACAGCCTTCTTGTTCTTGGCGGGCCTGCCCGGTGCGGTGCCAGGATGCACTGATTGTCGGGCAAGTCCAAATGCGCGTTCGATCAGACGGCCGCCCCGGCGCGGGAACCGGGGCCGGCGCGGCGCGGAGCGGCACGCGGGAGCCGCGGCCGGGCGCCGGCCTCGCGAGGAGCCTGCCGTCCTGCGGGCGGGAAGACCGAGCGGCGCGCGGCCCGGCACAGCCCCGCGCCCGCCCAGGTGCACCCGCCCAGGTGCACCCGCCCAGGTGCACCCGCCCAGGTGCACCCGCTCAGGTCGGGGAGGGGCCGCTCCTCCCGGGGCGCGGTCCCTCGCGTGCCGGCCGCGCATCTGGACCGTGGGGGCTGCACCGCACCGCGGTGCGGACCGCGACCGCCCCGCCCATCAGCGGGCGAGCACCGGGGCGAGCCGCCGCACCGCCTCCTCCAGGTCGGCGGCGCCGCGGGCGAAGCAGAGCCGCAGGAAGCGCTCGCCGCCCGGGCCGAAGGCGGTGCCCGGGGCGACGCCCACATTGGCCTCGTCGACGAGGCGCATGGCGAGGCGGCGCGCATCGGGCTCGGCGGGAACCCGCGGGAAGGCGTAGAAGGCGCCGGCCGGCGGCGGCAGTTCGACGCCCGGCAGCCGCCCCAGTCCCTCGACCAGGATGCGCCGCCCCTCGCGGGCCTGGGCGATCTGGCCGGCGACGAGCGCCCCGCCCTCGCGGATCGCCGCCACGGCCGCGTGCTGCAGGAACGTCGCCACGCCGGAGGTCCCGTAGAGGACGAGCCCGTCGACGATCCGCCCGAGCGCCACCGGTCCTTCGAGCCAGCCGATGCGCCAGCCCGTCATCGCCCAGTTCTTCGAGAAGGTCTGGACGAAGAGCAGGCGGTCGCGGTCCTCGGGCTCCCAGACGTCGCGGAACGAGGGCGCGCGCCCGAGGGCCGCGTGGGCCGGGTCGAAGCTGAAGCGCCCGTAGATCTCGTCGGCGATGATCCAGAGGCCGTGGCGCCGGGCGATGGCCAGGACGGCGCGCAGGTCGTCGCGGCTCGCGGTCCAGCCGGTCGGGTTGGCGGGCGAGTTGAGCACGATGGCGCGGGTCGCCGGCGTGACCGCGGCGGCGAGGCGCTCCACGTCGAGGGCCCAGCCGGAGGCCGGGTCGAACTGCATCGGCACCATGACGCGGCGGGCGCCGTGCGCCGCGATGGCGCCGAAGAAGTTCGGCCAGGTCGGGGTCGGGATCACGACCTCGTCGCCGGGGGCGGCCGCGATCGCGAGCGCCACCTGGAACGCCTGCATGCCGCCGACCGTGACGAAGATCCGCTCGGGCTCCGCCGGGCCGCCGTAGACCGCCGCCACGTCATCGGCGATCGCCTCGCGCAGCGGCGGGATGCCGAGCATCCTCGTGTAGAAGGTGTGCCCGTCCCGGATCGCCCGGGCGGCGGCCTCGCCGATGAAGGCCGGGGTCGGCCGGTCGCCCTCTCCCACCCAGAGCGGGATCAGGCCCTCGCGGTCGGCGCCGTAGGCGATCAGTTCCCCGATCCCGCTCGGCAGGACGCCGGCCGCCGCGGGATTCATCGGCGGCATGAGGGCGGGCACGGGGGTCGGGATCATGGGCGCGGCTCGCGGCAGGGAGGGACGACCCCCGAGCCATGCCCTCCCGGGCCGCCCGACTCAACCCTCATGCGCGCGCGGGCGCCCCGCGGCCGGGGAGAGGCGACGCGCCCGCGAGAGCCCCCGCGGGGATCATCCGAAATCCGACGGATTGCGTCGCCATCTCCCATTTCGGCCATGCGGATGTCGGCTCCGCTCACGCGCCGCGCGGGCTCGTCAGACGCTGTCCGGACGATCACGTCCGGACAGCGTCTCAGCCCTCGCGCACCAGGATCACGGTCCCCAGCGGCGGCAGCGACAGGGTCAGCGAGCAGGATTGCCCGTGCGAGGGGTCGCAGGACGCCTCCAGGCCCCCGTAATTGCCGACGTTGCTGCCGCCGTAGGCGGCCGCGTCGGTGTTGATCGCCTCCCGGTAATAGCCCGGGGCCGGCACGCCGATGCGGTAGCCGTGGCGGGGGATCGGGGTGAAGTTCGACACCACGATCGCGACCTGCCCCGCCTCGCGGCCCTTGCGGGCCCAGGCGATCACGCTGTTGTCGGCATCGTCCGCCACCAGCCACTCGAAGCCGGCCGCCTCCGTGTCGCGGGCGTGGAGGGCCGGCACCGCCGCGTAGAGGTGGTTGAGGTCGCGCACGAGGTCCTTGACGCCGCGATGGAACGCGTCGTCGAGCAGGTGCCAGTCCAGGCTCTGGTTGTGGTTCCACTCCCGCTCCTGGCCGAACTCGCCGCCCATGAACAGCAGCTTCTTGCCGGGATGGCCCCACATGAAGCCGAAATAGGCGCGCAGGTTGGCGAATCTCTGCCAGCGGTCGCCCGGCATCTTGCCGATGAGCGAGCCCTTGCCGTGCACCACCTCGTCGTGGGACAGCGGCAGGATGAAGTTCTCCGAGAAGGCGTAGAGCAGCCCGAAGGTCAGGTCGTTGTGGTGGTAGCGGCGGTGCACCGGGTCCTTCGAGATGAAGCGCAGGGTGTCGTGCATCCACCCCATGTTCCACTTGAAGCCGAAGCCGAGCCCGCCGGTATAGGTCGGGTGCGAGACGCCGGGCCAGGAGGTCGATTCCTCCGCCACCGTCATGGTGCCGGGGGCGTGCGCGTAGGTCGCCTCGTTGGTCCGGCGCAGGAAGTTGATCGCGTCGAGATTCTCGTTGCCCCCGTACTGGTTGGGGATCCACTCGCCGGCCCGCCGCGAATAGTCGAGGTAGAGCATGGAGGCGACCGCGTCCACGCGAAGCCCGTCGAGGTGGTACTCCTCCAGCCAGAAGCGGGCATTGGCCGCCAGGAAGGCCGAGACCTCGGTGCGCCCGAAATTGTAGATGTAGGTGCCCCAATCCTGGTGGAAGCCCTGGCGGGGATCGGCGTGCTCGTACAGGTGGGTGCCGTCGAAGAGCCCGAGCCCGTGCGCGTCGAGGGGGAAGTGGCCCGGCACCCAGTCGAGGAGGATGCCGAGGCCCGCCTCGTGGGCGGCGTTGACGAACTCGCAGAAATCCTCGGGCGAGCCGAAGCGGCTGGTCGGCGCGAAGAGCGAGACCGGCTGGTAGCCCCAGGAGCCGTCGAACGGGTGCTCGGTGATGGGCAGGAGCTCGATATGGGTGAAGCCCATCTCCTTGACGTAGGGGATCAGCCGCGCCGCGAGTTCCCGGTAGGTGAGGTAGCGGTTCCCCTCCTCCGGCACCCGCGCCCAGGAGCCGAGATGCACCTCGTAGATGCTGATCGGGCTGTGGCGGTGGTCGGCCTTGCCGCGGCTGCCCATCCAGGCCCCGTCGCGCCAGCGCGGCTGCGGCCGCCCGTTGAGGCGCGAGGCGGTCTCGGGCGGCTGCTGGGCCGCGAAGGCGACCGGGTCCGCCTTGAGCGGCAGGACCGCGCCGTCCGGGCCGCGGATCTCGAACTTGTAGTTCGTGCCCTTGGGCAGGTCGGGGATGAAGAGTTCCCAGACGCCGCCGTCGTGCCACAGGCGCATCGGGTGGCGGCGCCCGTCCCAGTCGTTGAAGTCGCCGACCACGCTGACGCGCCGGGCATTGGGCGCCCAGACCGCGAAGCGGAAGCCCGGCACGCCGCCGATCGTGTCCGCCTGCCCGCCGAGCACCCGCTGCACCGCGTCGTTGCCGACGTCGCGCAGGAGCCCGATCTCGGCCTGGTTCAGCGTGGTGCCGAACTCGTAGGGGTCGCGCCGCAGCCGCTCGGTGTTGTCCCAGGCCTCGACCGCGATGCGGTAATCCGGGCGGCCCTCATGCGCGAAGGCGCCGACGAAGAAGCCGGCCGGGTGGCGGCGCTCCATCTCGATCCGGGCCTCGCCGAGGATCAGAGCCGCGGCGCGCGCCTCGGGCAGCACGGCCCGCACCTCCCACCGGCCGGGCGAGACCTCGTGCGGACCCAGGACCGCGAACGGATCGCCGTGGCCGGCCGCCATGATCGCCTCGACGGCGTCCGGGTGGAGCCCGGCGTGGCGGGCCGGCACGGCGGGGCGGGGCGCCTGGCCCGGCGCGTCCGGGGCGGCCGCGAAGGCGGCCGCAGGAATCGTCCGGGAGGGCGGGGCCGGCGGGCGGGCGCGGGTCGCGTCAACCGTCATTCGGGCACCTTTCTCATCTGGTCCAGCAGGGAGAGCACGCCGCGGGCCGGAATCTCGATCCAGTCCGGGCGGTTGTTGGCCTCGTAGTCGATCTCGTAGAGCGCCTTGTTCAGCAGGCAGAGGCGCAGCAGGCGCTCGTGAGTGACGTCGTCCGCGACGGCGGCCCGGCTGCCGCGCACGGTGTGCCCGTAGGCCTCCAGGAAGGCGCCCTCGATCAGGCCGCGCCAGGCCGCGACCGCCGCGACCGTGCGGTCCTCGGCCTCGGCGAAGCGGGAGACGATCTCCCGGGTCACCGTCTCGCCGCCATACGCGAAGGAGCGCAGCACGCCGGCGACGTCGCGCAGCGGCGTCGCCTTGGCCCGCCGCTCCTCGACCGGCCGGGACGGCTCGCCCTCGAAGTCGACGATGATGAGGTCGTCCTGGGAGGCGAGCACCTGGCCGAGATGGTAATCGCCGTGGATGCGGGTCTTGTGGGCCCCGACCGGATCGAGGCGCCCGAGCCGGGTGATCAGCGCCTCGATCTCCTCGCGGGCGGCGAGGATCGCCGCGGCCGCCTCGCGGGCGCTCGCGGAGGCCGTGGCGGGGATGCCCGCGACGCCGCGCATCGCCTTCTCGCCCTGGCGGCGGGTATCGGCGACGAGGGCGGCGAGGTCCTCCGCCGTGAAGGGCTCGGCCGCGAAGGCCGGGTCGTCGGTCTCCATCGCGAAGGCGCGGTGCATCTCGGCGGTGCGCTGGCCGAGCAGGCTCGCCCAGCGCAGGTGGGTGCCGAAGACCTCCTCGGGCGCCTGCGCCTCGCTCTCGGGCACGAGCACGATCGCGTCGAGGTCGCGGCGCAGGTACTCGCGCATCAGCGCCCACGCGTCGCCCTGGTTGCGCACGAAGGCCTGCAGCAGGGCGAGCGCCGTGCGGGTGCCGTCCCGGCCGACATGCTCGACCGTGCCGAGGAGCGCCGGCGTGTTGCGGAACCCCGTCACCTCGGTGAGGAAGCGGCCGACCTCGACCTCGGGATGGGTCCCGGTCTGGAGGCGGCGCAGGAGCTTCAGCATCAGCCGCGAGCCGAAGGCGATCGAGGTGTTGCTCTGCTCGGCCGAGAGCCGGCGGATGTCGGCCGGGTCGAGGTCGAGATCCGGGTCGAAGAGCGAGGTGGCGCGGAATTCGAGCCGCCCCTCCTCGGAGGGCAGGTCGCGGCCCTCCCGCATCCCGTCGACGACCGCGAGGGCGAAGTCCGGCGAGGAGGCCGCCCCGTACAGGAGGCCCATCCGCGGCCCGCGCCGCACCCGCGCGACGGCGTGGTCGAGGAGCGCCTCGTCCTCCCGGCCCTCGTCCACCGCGAGCGGCGTGAAGTATTCCTGGCGCTCGCCGCTCGAGAGCGACACGGACAGGCGCGGCAGCAGGTAGCCGCTCCGGCCCGAGCGGGCGGGCAGGACGGCGCTGTCGACGACCTGCACCTGCCGGATGCGCGAGCCCTTGGCCCCGAACCAGCGCCGCGAGCCGATGAAGCGCGGCGCCACCGTGCGCTCGAAGGCCTGCCGCTCGCGGCCCTGGATCAGGGTCTCGACGCCCCCGGTGAGCACGAGGGTGAAGAGTTCGGGCGCCTCCTGGCGCGGCGCCGCCTCGGCGTGGCCCTGCGCCAGCTTGAACCAGTAGAAGCCGTAGGCCGGCAGCGTCAGCAGGTAGGGCAGGTCGCCGATCGGCGGGAAGGAGGTGCCGCCCGTGAGCTCCACCGGCACCGCCGTGCGCAGCTCCGAGAGGTCGAGCTGCACCGCCTGCGGCGCCCGCGAAAGGTTGGCGACGCAGAGCACCTTCTCGTCGTCGAACTCACGCAGCCAGGCCAGCACCTTGCGGTTGTCCGGGTAGAGGAAGCGCAGCGTGCCGCGGCCGAGCGAGCGGTGGTTGTTGCGGATGGCGATCATCCGCCGCGTCCAGTTGAGCAGGCTGGTCTGGGCGCGGCTATGGGCCTCGACGTTGACGGCGTCGAAGCCGTAGATCGGGTCCTGGATGGTGGGCAGGAACAGGCGCGCCGGGTCGGCGCGGGAGAAGCCGCCGTTCCGGTCGGGCGACCATTGCATCGGGGTGCGCACCCCGTCGCGGTCGCCCAGGTAGATGTTGTCGCCCATCCCGATCTCGTCGCCGTAATAGAGCACCGGGGTCCCGGGCATCGACAGCAGCAGGAACTTCATCAACTCGATCTTGCGCCGATCGTTCTCCAGCAGGGGCGCGAGGCGGCGGCGGATGCCGAGGTTGATGCGGGCGCGGCGGTCGGCGGCGTAGAAGCTCCAGAGGTAGTCCCGCTCCTTGTCGGTGACCATCTCGAGCGTCAGCTCGTCGTGGTTGCGCAGGAAGATCGCCCATTGGCAGCCCTCCGGGATCTCCGGCGTCTGCCGCATGATATCGGTGATCGGGTGCCGGTCCTCCTGCGCGATCGCCATGTACATCCGCGGCATCAGGGGAAAGTGGAACGCCATGTGGCACTCGTCCCCGTCGCCGAAGTACTGCGCGGTCTCCTCGGGCCACTGGTTGGCCTCGGCGAGCAGCATGCGGTCCGGGTAGCCGGCGTCGAGGGCGGCGCGGATCTTCTTGATGACGTCGTGCGTCTCGGAGAGGTTCTCGCAGTTCGTGTCCTCGCGCTCGATCAGGTAGGGGATCGCGTCGAGGCGCAGGCCGTCCACCCCCATGTCGAGCCAGTAGCGCATCACCTCGATCACCGCCTCCAGCACGCGCGGATTGTCGAAGTTCAGATCCGGCTGGTGCGAGTAGAAGCGGTGCCAGTAATAGGCCTTGGCGACCGGGTCCCAGGTCCAGTTCGAGGCCTCGGTGTCGAGGAAGATGATGCGCGTGTCGCGGTACTTCTCGTCCGTGTCGGACCAGACGTAGAAGTCGCGCCACTTGGAGCCCTTGGGGGCGCTGCGGGCGCGCTGGAACCAGGGGTGCTGGTCCGAGGTGTGGTTGATGACGAGCTCGGTGATGACGCGCAGGCCGCGCTCGTGCGCCTCGCGGACGAAGCGCCGGAAATCGCGCATCGTGCCGTAGGACGGGTTGATGCCCTTGTAGTCGGCGATGTCGTAGCCGTCGTCCCGCAGCGGCGAGGGGTAGAACGGCATCACCCAGATCGCCGTCACCCCGAGGTCGCGGATGTAGTCGAGCTTGGCGGTCAGGCCGTCGAAGTCGCCGATGCCGTCGTTGTTGGCGTCGAAGAAGGATTTGACGTGGACCTGGTAGATGATGGCGTCACGGTACCATTGCGGATCGCTGCGATCGATCATCGCGTCAGAGCCTCGTTCGACCGGGTTCCGTGCGCCGCGCGGGGACGGTCTCGTCCCGCATGAGCGCCTCTCGCCGGGAGGGAGTTCGGGAAACGACGGGTGCGGGTCGGCTCAGGGCGGGGGCCGCCGCGAGCCGCGAGCGGGTCGTGCTGCCACGCGCGGCCTCAGACCGCAACCCGGCGCAGCCGCCAGATCACGACCGAGCGCTCGGCCGGGTCGAGGGCGATGCGGTGGGTCCTGCCGCGCAGCTGGAACTTGTAGCCGAGCAGCAGGTCCTCGACCTCGACGGCGCCGTCGTCCGGCAGGCCGAATTCCCAGAGCGGCACGTCGTAGCTGCATTCCTGCCGGTTCCTCGGGTCGAGATTGACCATGACGAACACCGCGTTGTCCCGCTCCGGCGTCGCCCGCAGGTAGGCGAGGATCTGGTCGTTCCAGGCCGGCGTGAACACCACGTTCCGGAAGTCCCAGAGCGCCGGATTCTCCCGGCGGATGCGGTTGAGCTTGATGATGTGGTCGCGGATGTGGCCGGGCCGGTCGTAGTCCCAGGCCTTGATCTCGTACTTCTCGGAATCGAGGTATTCCTCCTTGCCGGGGATCGGGGTGCCCTCGCAGAGCTCGAAGCCGTTGTAGATCCCGTAGACGCTCGACAGGGTGGCGGCGAGCGTGCCGCGCACGATGAAGCCCGGCCGCCCGCTCGTCTGCAGGTAGAACGGGTTGATGTCCGGCGTGTTGGCGAAGAAGTTCGGGCGGTAGTACTCGCCCATCTCGCCGGCGAGTTCCTCGGAGTAGCTGGTCAGCTCCTGCTTCGTGTTGCGCCATGTGAAGTAGGTGTAGCTCTGCTGGAAGCCCGCCTTGGCCAGCTTCTTCATCATCTTCGGCCGGGTGAAGGCCTCGGCGAGGAAGAGCACGTCGGGGTAGCGGTCGTTGATGTCGCGGATCATCCAGTCCCAGAACGGGATCGGCTTGGTGTGCGGGTTGTCGACCCGGAAGATGCGCACCCCCAGCTCGACCCAGACGAGCACGGTGTCGCGCAGCGTCAGCCAGAGCGAGGGCAGGCTGCCCTCCCGGTAGAAGTCGACGTTGACGATGTCCTCGTACTTCTTGGGCGGGTTCTCCGCGTACTTGATGCTGCCGTCCGGGCGCCAGTCGAACCATTCCGGGTGCTGCGCGATCCAGGGATGGTCGGGCGAGCACTGGATGGCGAAGTCGAGGGCGACCTCCATGCCGTGGGCGTGGCTCGCCGCGACGAGGCGGCGGAAATCGTCGAGCGTGCCGAGCTGCGGGTGGACCGCGTCGTGGCCGCCCTCCTCGGCGCCCACCGCGTAGACCGAGCCGACGTCGCCCTCGCGGGCCCTCAGCGAGTTGTTCTTGCCCTTGCGGTTCTTGCGGCCGATCGGGTGGATCGGCGTGAAGTAGAGCACGTCGAAGCCGAGTTCGCGGATCGCGGGGAGCCGGGCGATCACGTCGTCGAAGGTGCCGTGGCGGTTCGGGTCGCCCGATTGCGAGCGGGGGAAGATCTCGTACCAGGCGGAGAAGCGGGCCGCGAGCCGGTCGGCGAACACTTCCAGCACCACCGGGTAGCGCGAGAGGTTCACCTTCTCGGAATTGCGGTGGATCAGGCGCTGGTGGTCCAGGATGCGGCGGCGCTGCGCGTCGGAGCCCGGCGCGTCGGCGTCGAGGGCGGCGACGAGGCCCCGCAGCGCGTCGGCGTCGCTGCCGTCCGCGAGCTCCGCCGCGCGCCGGACCAGGGCAACGCCCTCGATGGTCTCGAGATGCACGTCGACGCCCGCGAGGCGCTTCTTCTCCAGGCCGCGCAACCAGGACGAGAAGTCGTCGCGCCACGCCTCCACCGTGTACTCGTAGCGGGCATTGCGCAGGAGCGGGAAGGAGCCGCCCCAGCGGTCGTTGTCGATGAACACCATCGGGTCGCGGCGCCACTCGCGCTCGCCGGCCAGCCGCGACAGCACCGCCGCGTTGATGACCTCGTGCCCGTCCGTGAAGATGTCGGCCTCGACCCGCAGGCGCTCGCCCACGACCCGCTTGACCGCGCAGCGGCCCCCGTCGATCTCCGGCGACACCGCCTCGATGACGACGCGCCCCTCCCCGCCCGGCTCGGATTTGCGCCGCTTCGGCGGCACCTGGGCGGCGATGCGCCGGGCCGCCAGGATGTGGACGGCGCCGGGGGGCAGGTCGACCGAGACGTCCGGCCGGAAGGGGAGCGGCGCCGCCTCGGGCGTGAGGTCCTCGAAGGGCCCGAGCTCGCCCCCCGTGCGGGCGATGAGCGGGCCGGGATCGACCGCGACGGCGGCCTCGCCCGGGTTGAACAGCACGATCACCGCGTGGTTCGCCGAGCCCGGATGGCCGGTATCGAGGCGCAGCAGCGCCACGTAGGACGCGTCCGGCGCCGAGAGCCGCCACTGCGCGCCCTCGACGTTGGCGGCCGGCAACTCGGCCCGCAGGCGGTTGACGGCGCCGATGAAGCCCGAGATGTCGATGCCGCTGTCCGGCTCGCGGGAGGCCGGGCTCGTCTCGACCACGTGGAGCGGCTGCCGGTAGCCCCACTCGTAGCCGATCGGCATCAGCACCCCGGCCGAGAAGAAGGCCGCCAGCGCGTAGCGGGTCTTGAGCCGCCGCGCCACCGCCTCCGGCCCCCCCGCCACCCCGGCGGCGAGCCGGGCCATGTCGTGATTCTCCGGGAAGGCGATCGAGGGCGCGAGGATGCGCAGGCGGTCGTACTGCTCCAGCGCCCAGGGCGCCTTCAGGTCCCACCACGCGAAGCTGTTGAACAGGTAGTCGAAGCCGGCGCCCGCGGTGGCGCGGGCCTCCTCGAAGGTGCAGCCGAGCGTCTCGGCCGCGAAGAGCACCGCGTGGTCGCGGCCCTTCGCGGCGCCGATCAGCGCGCGCCAGACCTCCGGGGGCACCTTGTAGGCGGCGTCGCAGCGGAAGCCCCGCACGCCGAGCCCCTGCAGCCGGGCGACGTAGCGGTCCCAGAACCCGGTCAGCGCGGCGCGCGGGCCCTCCGCGTGGTAGTCGAACTCGGCGAGGTCGCCCCAGACCGTCACCTTGCTCGGGTCGTCCGGGTCGACCGCGGCCGGGCTCACCGGGGTGCCGGTCGCGTCGCGCAGGAAGAGGTCGGGCCGCTCGCGCACGAGGCGCCCGTCATTGGCCGCGTGGTTGACGACGAGGTCGGTCATCACCCGCAGGCCGGATTCGGCCGCCGCGGCCACGAAGCGGCGGATCTGCTCGTCGTCCGGCGCGCCGTCCGGGTCGCGGAAGCGGTCGTCGAGCCGGTCGGGATCGGCCACCGCGTAGAGCGAGCCCGAGCCGCCGGTCTGGTGGAACGGGTTGAGGTAGACCCAGTCGAACCCCATCGCGGCGATGCGCGGCAGCTCCGCGGTCCAGTCCCGCACCCGCCCGACGAGGAGCGGGAACAGGTTGTAGATGCGGGGGCCCGTGGCGGGCGGCGCGAGGGTGGCGGGCAGCGGCGTCACGGCGCGCTCGGCGGGCGTGGTGCTGGTGCGGGGTGCGTTCATCGGACCGATCCTGCCTGCAACCTCTCTGGAGCCTCGCATCGTGTGCCGCACGGCCGCGACGCCGCCGTGACCTTGGCCGGGGCGGGATTCGGCGCGGTTCCGCCCTCCCCCGGCCGGGGCAGGGTCCTGGAATCCTGGAATCCCCCGGGATTCTCGAATCCCCTGGGATCCTGGAATCCCCGCCCCGCTCCCGTCCGGGAGGGGGCGCCCGCGTCCGAACCCCGGCCGCGGCTCAACTCGATGCCGTTACCCGCCGCAGGACCGCGACGGGAAGCCTCCGGAAGAGGCGGTCGAGCGGAAGACGCCCGCCCTCCTCCCTCAGTTCCTCTCCGGTGACGAGATCGCGCCAGCGGCTGCCCTCCGGAACCGGGAGCGCGCTGCCGGCGAAGGCCCCGGCCAGGCGCGGCAGGTCGCCCGCCGCCTCGTCCTGCAGCAGGCTCTCCACGTGGCGCGGCAGCGCCACCAGGAGCTCGCCCCCGCCCGCCGCCTCGCCGCGCAGGAAGGCGAAGGCCTGCCCGGCGCGCGGCCCCTCCGCGGCGAGCGGCCGGTAATCGGCCTGCGCGTAGAAGCCCGGCGCCGCGGCGCGGTCGGCGAGGAGGCGCGCCAGCACCGCCTGCTTGATCCGCCCGTCCGGCCAGTGCGCCAGCATCTCCTCGACCGAGCCGCCCTCGGCGAGCGCCCGCGCCCGGGCCGCGTAGTCGACCGGGCGGCGGTTGTCGGGATCGACGAAGGAGAAGTCCCAGAACTCCGTGCCCTGGTAGGTGTCGGGCAGGCCCGGCAGGGTGCATTTCAGCGCCGTGCGGGCGAGCCCGGTCACCATGCCGATGCGGGCGAGCCGGGCCGCGAACGGCCGCAACGCCGTGAGGAAGGCGGAATCCGGGGCGATCAGCGCGTCGAGGAGCCGCGCCACCGCGCCCTCGTAGGCCTCGTCGACGTTGACCCAGCTCGACCAGCGCTTGCTCTCGCGCAGGGCCTTCTCCGCGTAGGTCCCGAGCCGCCCGCGGAACGCCGCCACCGCGCCCGCGTCGGAGACGTCCTCCAGGAGTTCGAGGGGCCACGCCCCCAGGATGGCCTGGAGGAGCATCCACTGGTCGTTGGCGTCCGGCGCCGGCTCGCCCTCGACCTCGCCGAGATGCGGCCCGGCGATCTCCCGCCAGCGCGCCCACTCGGCCCGCCACGCCTCGGGCATCGCCGAGAGGGCGAGCAGCCGGGCGCGGGCATCCTCGCCGCGCTTGGTGTCGTGGGTCGCCGTGGCGATCTGGGCGTTCGGCCAATCGCGGGCGCGGGCGGCCTGGAGGGCGTGGAAATGCTCCGCCGCAAGCCCGTACTCGCCGGGATCCCCGCCCACCTCGTTGAGCGCGAGGAGTTCGACGTAGCGGTAGAACAGCGTGTCCTCCAGGCTCTTGGCCATGACCGGGCCGGTCAGCTGCTGGAAGCGGCGGCGCACGCGGCGCACGATTTCGGGCGAGGGCCGGCCCGGGCCGTCGGTGTCGATGCGCCCCAGCAGCACGCCCTGGGCGAAGTCGTGCACCGAGCGGTCCGGCAGCCGCGAGTGCCGCTTGGCCCGGCGCACCGCCCCCTCGATCAGCCGCACGTCCTCCGGCTCCAGGTCGCCCTCGTCGAGGTCCTGGGGCATGTAGCTGCGATAGACCGGGAACCGCGCCACGATCTCGGTCAGGGCCTGGCGCAGGGCGTTGACCGAGAAGTCGCGGGTGCGCCGGTCGGCGTCGGCCACGCGCTTGAGGTCGGAGGTCAGCACCTCGAGCTCGCTCGCGAAGCTCGTCTCCAGGATCTCGGCCTTCACCTGGCGCAGGAGCAGGCCGTAGGACTCGTCGGTGCCGGTCGCCTCCGCGTAGAGGGCGCGCACCGCCTCCTGCTTCGCGCGGTCGACGAAGAGCCCGTCGATCTGGTTGAGCACGTCGTAGCCGGTAGTACCCGCGACCGGCCATGGCCGCAGGCGCTCGCCGGGCTCCAGGATCTTCTCCACCACGATGTAGAAACCCGGCCCCACGGCGGCCTGGAGGGCGCGCACGTAGCCGGCCGGGTCGGCGAGGCCGTCGATGTGGTCGATGCGCAGGCCGTCGATCCGCCCCTCGCGGATGTGGCGGAACAGCATGGCGTGGGCGCCCTCGAACACCGCCGGGCGCTCGACCCGCAGGCCCGCGAGCGAGTTCACGTCGAAGAAGCGGCGGTAGTTGATGTCGCTCGCCGCGACCCGCCAATGGGCGAGCCGGTAGGATTGCGCCTCCAGGATGCGGTGGAGCGCCCCGAAACTGTCGGGGTGGCCCTTGAAGCCGTTCACCAGGGTCACGGCCCGGTCGATGGCGTGGCGCAGCTCCGGGGCGTGCGCCACCGCCTCGGCGAGGCGCTGCTTGAGGCCGTCGGCCTCGGCCGGGAAGCCCGCGAGGCGCGCCTCCTCGGTCTCCTCGCTCATCCGCCGCAGGCGCTCGGAGATCGACAGCACGGTCGCGGCGGCCTCGTCCCCGGCCTCCGGCAGGGCCGCGAGCGCCCGGTCGAGGATGATCGGGTAGCTGAGCGGGGAGATCGGGAATTTGTGCTCGTAGTGCCAGACCGAGAAGCCGCCCTCGGCCGGGTCGAAGGTGAGCGTGAGGTCGCCCTTCTCCAGCGCCTCGCCGTAGCGGGTGCCGAGGAAGGGCACGACGAGCTTGTTGTGGGCGCCGAGGCGCTCCCAATCGATGTCGAAGGCCTGCGCGGCGGGCGAGAGCGGCCCCCATTCGAGGACCGAGAGCCACCAGGGATTGTCGGCGCCGCCGACCCCCATGTGGTTGGGCACGATGTCGAGCAGGAGCTTCAGGCCGTGCGCCTTCAGGGCGTCGCTGAAGCGGATGAAGGCCTCCTCGCCGCCGAGTTCCGGGTTGATCTCGCGGTGGTCGACGATGTCATAGCCGTGGGTCGAGCCGGGCCGGGCCTTGTGGATCGGCGAGGCGTAGACGTGGCTGATCCCGATCCCGGCGAGGTAGGGCACGATCCCGACCGCGTCGTCGAAGGTGAAGTCCTTGTGGAATTGCAGCCGGTAGGTCGCCCGCGGGGGCTCCGAGGCGAGGCGCGCGGCGCCCGAGCGCGGCCCGCGATCCTCCGAGGCCAGGGAGGCGGCGAGCTTGGCGAGCGGCCCACCCGGGGCCGCAATCGCGTCGAGGTCGCGGTCGAGCTTGCGGCGCCAGTTCGGGTAGCCGTCGGTGATGCCCGGCATGTTGGCCTGGCTCACCTCGCCGAGCACGTCCTCGTACTGCACGGCGGTCAGCACCGAGGGCGCGCGGGCGAGGTAGCGGGCGGCGGCGTCGAAGGGCGGCTGGTCGGGCGGCTCGGCGCCGGGCTGCAGGTTCTCGCCGTGCAGCGCCTCGGAGAGGCGGCGGCGCTCGGTCACCCGCTCGGCCCGCTCGCCCTCCGCCCGCTCGGCGTCGTAGAGCCCGAGCGACTGGCGCAGGTCCGTGTCGACGCCCCGCCACCAGCCCACGAAGGTCGGCAGGTCGTGGGTGGTGATCGCGCAGAGCGCGTCGCGCGGATAGGCGCCCGGGCTCTTGAAGGAGCCGCCCTCCCCGCGCTCGAAGGCCAGGATGCGGTAGCTCAGGATCCCGGCCTGCATCAGCGCGTCGGAGAAGCCCTCCGGCGCGGTGCCGAGATCCTCCGCGATGACGAGGCACTTCGCCCGGTGGCTCTCCAGCCGCAGCACCGCCAGCATCGGCCCGAACGGCATGGCCACGTAGGCGCCGTTCCTCGCCCCGCGGCCGAGCGGGATCAGGTAGAGCCGGGCGAGCTGGAAGGCGTGGTCGATCCGGATCGCCCCGGCATGGCGCATGTTGGCCTGGACGAGGGCCCGGAAGGCCGCGAGGCCGTCGCGCTCCAGCGCCAGGGGGTCGAAGGGCGGCAGGCCCCAATCCTGGCCGCTCGGGGCGAGGAGGTCGGGCGGGGCGCCGATCGACAGGCCGGCGGCGAAGCGCTCGGGATGCGACCACACTTCCGAGCCGCCCCGGTCGGCGCCGACCGCGAGGTCGCGGTAGAGGCCGAGCCGCATGCCGGACGCCTGCGCGGCCGCGGCGGCCTCGGCGAGCTGCCGGTCGGCGAGGAATTGCAGCCAGGCGTAGAAGGCGATGCGCTCCGGGTTCTCCCGCACGAAGGCGCGCACCTCCGGGGTGCCGTTGCGCCGGTAGGGCTCCGGCCACTCGCCGAGCCAGTGGGCGCCCTGGCGGCGGAAATGCTCGGAGAGCGCGTCGAAGCTGGCGTGGGCCTCCAGGCTCTCGCCGCCCGCGGCGCGGAAGGCGAGGAAGTCGGTGTCCCGCCCGGCCCGGGCGCGGGACTCCTGCCAGAGCGCGTCGAGGACCGGCCCCAGCACCTCCCAGACGCCCGCGTGGTCGACGAGGGCCGCGTCGCGCAGGCGCGCGATCTCCGGGCGCCTCTCCTCCAGGAGCGCGGCGGCCCGGCTGCCGGCAAAGCCCGGCACGGCGGCCGGGTCGATATAGAGCGTCTCCAGGAAGAGCCGCGAGGAGGGCGAGTAGGGCGAGACCTTGTGGCGGTCGCTCGGGAACAGGGCGTGGACGGGGCTCAGGCCCAGGAAGGCGGCGCCGCGCGCGCCCGCGTCGCTCGCCGCCCGGGCGGCGTCCGCGTAGGTGCCGATGCCGAGATTGCCCGCCGAGCGCATGCCGTAGAGCTGCACGGCGAGGCCCCAGTCCCGGGCGCCCTCCTCGCCGAGCGCCCGCGGCCGCCAGCAGCGATGCGGCGCGGCGATCACGGTCGCCTCGGCACGCTGCTCGCCGAGGCCGACGGAGAGCCGGTGGTAGCCCGGCGTCAGGGGCGGCAGGTCGAAGCCCGAATCCGCGTCGCCCGCCGCCACGAGGGCGCGGCCGTCGCGGGCGCTCCCGCGCTCGTCGACGAGGCGCCAGGTGAGGCTGCCGCCGCCGCGCGCCCGCACCGGCACCCGGGAGGCCCGGCGCGCCTCGACGGGCAGGAGCGGCGGCACGAGGCCGCGGCGCAGGGCCTCGACCCGTGCGAGGCTCGCGCGCGCCTCCTCCTCGGTCCCGCAGGGCAGGCCCATGGCGGCGAGCACGCCGCAGCGCACCTCCAGCGGCGTCTCGACCCGCTGGCCGAAGGCGTCCGTGTAGCTGGCGGCGACGCCCGCGAGATCGGCGAGCCGCGCGACCACATCCTCGGACACCGCCATCACGCCACCCCTCTCGCGAAGAACCCGGTCCAGGCCGGCAGGACGATCTCGCCGCCCTCGCGGCAGGTTGCAGCGGGCGAGACCCAGATCAAGCGCCCCTCCGGCGTCGGCAGGGCGAACTCCGCACCGAAATTGGCGACGAAGCGCAGCGTGCCGCCCGCGAAGCGCCAGGTGACGTCGACGACGTCCGGCCGCGGCAGCCGCGCCGTGCCGCCTTGCCAGCCCGACCGCGTCAGCGGCACGACCTCCCGCGCGCGCGTCGCCAGCAGCGCCCTGGTGTCGGCCAGCACCTCGCGGTGGGGCGAGCGCTCCCGCTCCGCCCAGTCGATCGTCGAGCGCCGGAAGGTCGCCTCCGCGGTCGGGTCGGGGATCGCCTTGGCCTTCTCCTCGTCGGCGAACGCGGCGAAGTGGCGGAATTCCCGCCGCCGCCCCTCGCGCACCGCCTTGTTCAGCGCCTCGTCGGGCGCGAAATCGACGAAGAACTGGAAGGGCGCGGAGGCCGACCATTCCTCGCCCATCCAGAGCATCGGGATCTGCGGGGCGAGCAGCAGGCCGGCGCGGGCCAGCGCCAGCCGGTCGGGATCGGCGAGGTGGCTCAGGCGCTCGCCCATCGCGCGGTTGCCGACCTGGTCGTGGTTCTGCAGGAAGGTGACGAAGGCCGAGGGCGGCAGGTGACCCGAGGGCTCGCCGCGCGGGTGGTTGTCGAGGGTGCGGAAGGGCTCGCCCTGATAGGCGAAGCCCTCGGCGAGGCTGCGGGCGAGGTGCGCGACCGGCCGGTCGGCGAAGCTGCCGTAATAGCCGGCCGCCTCGCCGGTGAGCAGCACGTGCCAGCCGTGATGGAGGTCGTCCGCCCATTGCGCGGTGTGCAGGGTTGGCCTGCCCCCCTCCCCGCGCTCCAGCCAGCGGGCCTGGTTGGCCTCGTTCTCCAGGATCAGGTGAACCTCGCGGTCGCCCGCGGCCGCGCGGATGCGGGAGGCGAGTTCCGCCAGGAAATGGGTGTGGGAATCGTCGAGGATCGCGTGGACGGCGTCGAAGCGCAGGCCGTCCGCGTGGAATTCCTCGATCCAGTACAGGGCGTTGTGCAGGAAGAAGTCCCGCACCACGCGCCCGCTCTCGCCCCCGTCGAAGTTGATGCCGGCGCCCCAGGGCGTCTGGTGGCGCTCGGTGAAGAAGGTCTTGGCATAGGCGTGGAGATAGTTTCCGGCCGGGCCGAAATGATTGTAGACGACATCGAGGAAGATCATCAGCCCGAGCCCGTGGGCCCGGTCGATCAGGCGCTTGAGGTCGTCGGGGGTGCCGTAGGCGGAATCGGGCGCGAAGGGCAGCACGCCGTCGTAGCCCCAGTTGCGCGAGCCCTTGAAATCGGCGAGCGGCAGGAGCTCGACCGCGGTGACGCCGAGGTCGCGCAGATCCTCGAGCTTGGCCGCCAGCGCCGCGTAGGTGCCCTCCGGGGTCGCGGTGCCGACATGGGCCTCGTAGACCACCGCCTCCTCCCAGGGCCGCCCGCGCCAGCCCTCGTCCGTCCAGGCGAAGGCGCCCGGATCGACGACCTGGCTCAGGCCCGCGACGTCCTCGGGCTGGAAGCGCGAGGCGGGGTCCGGGACGACGAGGTCGCCGTCGATGCGAAAGCCGTAGCGGGCGCCGGCCCTGGCCTCGGGCCGGGTCAGGCGCCGCCAGCCCGCGCCGACCTCCGGCATCGGGTGCTCGGCGCCGTCGAGGACGAGGGCGACCTCGCGCGCGGTCGGCGCCCAGAGCGCGAAGCGCACGCCCTCCGGCTCGACCTGTGCGCCGAAAGGCATGCTGTGCGCGCGCCGCATCGAATTCACCCTTCTCGTGCCGGTCGGAGGCGATTGGCCCTGCGCCGGGCCCCTCGACGAGGCAATCCGCCGAGCTTCCGCCGGTTCCGCCCCGCTGCCGGGCTTCGCGCCCGCAGCCGGGCGGTGGGGCGGCGGCGCCACACCGGGTGCCGGGGGGGCCATCCCCGGCCCGCCGCATGGCCGGTTTCATGGCTCGCTGCGTCGACGGATACGCCCGATCACCGGATCCGTCACCCTCGCGCCATGCCCTCGCGTCGTCCGGCAGGGTCGGCCGGCCGGCGACGAGCGCGTGCCGGGGAGGGACGTGCTCAAACGACATCCGGTTGATTGCGTCGCCATCTCCCGTTTCGGCCATGCGGATGCCGGCTTCGCTCAGGCGCCGCGCAGGCGTGTGATCCGGGATCCGCTGCGATCAAGCGGATCCCGGATCACACCCCCGGGCTGCGCCCCGGCCGCGCCATCGGCCGGCCGAAGACCAGGAGCGCGCGGCCCGGCAGGGTCACGGTCGCGCCCGTCCGCACCGGCTCGTGATGCGCCGGAATCCCGTCCGGAACGGTGGTGTCGAAGAGCGGCGTCCAGGGCCCCCCGATCGCCCGAGCGAGGTGGAAGGCGACCGGGTCCGGCGAGGCGTTCGCCAGCAGGAGCAGCCGCTTGCCGTCCGGCGCGTCGTTGCCGATCTGCATCCCGAAGGAGCGCCGCGCCCCGTCCGCCCAGGCCGCCGCGTCCATCTCCTGCCCGCAGGGCGAGAGCCAGTGCACGTCCTTGAGGCCCGCCGGCGTCACCGTCTCGCCGGTGAGGAACTTGCGGCGGCGCAGGGCCCGGTGCGCGCGCCGCAGCGCCAGCAGGTTCGCCAGGAACCCGGTCAGGGCCGGGTCGCCCCCGTCATCCTCCCAGTCGACCCAGGAGATCGGGTTGTCCTGGCAATAGGCGTTGTTGTTGCCGCCCTGGCTGCGCGAGCGCTCGTCGCCCATCAGCAGCATCGGCACGCCCTGGGCCAGCACGATCGTGGCCAGCATGTTGCGCTTCTGGCGCGCCCGCACGGCCAGGATCGCCGGGTCGTCGCTCGGACCCTCGGCGCCGTAATTGCACGAGACGTTGTGGCCGTGGCCGTCGCGGTTCTCCTCGCCGTTCGCCTCGTTGTGCTTGCGCTCGTAGGCGACAACGTCGGCGAGCGTGTAGCCGTCGTGGGTGGTGATGAAGTTGATGCTCGCCCCCGGACCGCGGCCGGAGGGGGCGAAGATCTCCCGGGAGCCGGTGAGGCCCTGGGTCAGCCGCGGCAGCGTGCCGTCGTCGCCGCGCCAGAAGCCCCGGGCGGCGTCGCGGAACTGGTCGTTCCAGTCGCTCCAGCCGATCGGGAAGCCGCCGAGCTGGTAGCCGCCCATGCCGAGGTCCCAGGGCTCGGCGATCAGCTTCACCCGCGACAGCACCGGATCCTGCAGCATCGCCTGCAGCACCGCGGCGCGAGGGCTGAAATCGTGCGGGCTGCGCGCGAGGCTCGACGCGAGGTCGAAGCGGAACCCGTCCACCCGGTAGGTCTGGACCCAGTGGCGCAGCGAATCGAGCACCATCTGCATCACCCGCGGGTGGGCGACGTCGAGGGTGTTGCCGCAGCCGGTAAAGTCGAGGCAGTCGCGCCGGTCGTCCGGCCGCAGCTTGTAGTAGGCGGCGTTGTCGATGCCCCGGAAGGACAGGCTCGGCCCTTCCCGGTCGGCCTCGCAGGTGTGGTTGTAGACGACGTCGATCAGCACCTCGATCCCGGCGGCGTGGAGCTGGCGGATCGCCGCCTTGAGGCCGGGCGGGCCGGCCGTGCCGAGATAGCGCGGCTCGGGCGCGAAGTAGTTGAGCGGCGAGTAGCCCCAGAAGTTCGACAGGCCGCGATCGACCAGGAAGCGGTCGTCGACGAAGGCCTGGACCGGCAGGAGCTCGATCGCGGTGACGCCCAGGCGCAGGAGGTGCTCGACGACGGCCGGGTGGCCGAGCGCCGCGAAGGTGCCGCGCCAGGGCAGCGGCACGCCCGGATGGGTCTGCGTCAGCGCCTTGACGTGGGCCTCGTAGATCACGCTGTCGACGAGGGGCCGGCGCAGCGGCGGGTCGTCGGCGACCTCGGCCTCGGGCGCCGCGACCACGCCCTTCGGCATCATGGCGGCGCTGTCGCGCCGGTCGATGAGGTCGTCGCGGTGCAGGCCGCGCCGGTAGGCGTAGAGCGCGTCGTGCCAGCGCACCTTGCCGTGGATCTCCCGCGCGTAGGGGTCGAGGGAGAGCTTGTGCGGGTTGAAGCGGTGGCCCTGCCCCGGGTCCCAGGGCCCGTGCACCCGGTATCCGTAGAGCTGGCCCGGCAGCAGGCCGGCGAGGTAGCCGTGCCAGACGTCGTCGGACCGCCGCGGCAGGCGGATCACGTCCGTCTGGTGGCGCCCGGTCGGGTCGAACAGGCAGAGGTCCACGGCCGTGGCATGGGCCGAGAACAGGGCGAAGTTCACCCCGCGCCCGTCGAAATGGGCACCGAGGGGGGCCGGCAGGCCGTCGTCGAGGGCGATCATCCGGCTTTCATCGGCGCGGCGATGGCCTACGGTCAAGCCTCCCGCAGGGATCGCGCGGCGGGCCTCAGCCGTTCAGGGCCCGGCTCTCCGCATCGGTGAACACCCGCGAGCGCACGTGGAAGCGCACGTCCCGGCCGTTCTCCAGCGAGAACATGCCGCCGCGGCCCGGCACCACGTCGATGATGAGCTGCGTGTGCTTCCAGTACTCGAACTGGGCCCGGCCGATGTAGAAGTCGGCCCCGCCGATCCGGCCGAGGTGGACGTCGCCGTCGCCGATCAGGAAGTCGCCGACCTGGTAGCACATCGGCGAGGAGCCGTCGCAGCAGCCGCCGGATTGGTGGAACAGGATCGGGCCGTACTCGGCCCGCAAGGTCTCGATCAGGGCGAGCGCCGCGTCGGTGGCGGTGACGCGCGGGGGGAGATCGGTCATCGGCGCTCCTCCGGGATGCCTGCTTGTGTCCTGCGCCGGGGCGGGTCTCCGGCGTGATCGGCCGGGACCGAGGCCTCCCGGCGCAACCTCGCTGAGATGGGCAACACGCCGGGGCACGAGGGGGTTGCGGGTCCGGGCGGGTCGGGACAGCGCCCACCGGCCCGAAGGCCGGCGGGGGAGCGGGGTCTCAGAAGAAGCCGAGGGCCTTGGGCGAGTAGCTGACCAGGAGGTTCTTGGTCTGCTGGTAGTGGTCGAGCATCATCTTGTGGGTCTCGCGGCCGATGCCCGACTGCTTGTAGCCCCCGAACGCCGCGTGGGCCGGGTAGGCGTGGTAGCAGTTCGTCCACACCCGGCCGGCCTGGATCTCCCGCCCGAAGCGGTAGGCCCGGGTCCCGTCCCGTGTCCACACCCCGGCGCCCAGCCCGTAGAGCGTGTCGTTGGCGATCGCCAGCGCCTCGGCCTCGTCCTTGAACGTCGTCACCGACAGCACCGGCCCGAAGATCTCCTCCTGGAAGATCCGCATCCGGTTGTGGCCCCGGAACACCGTCGGCTTCACGTAGAAGCCCTCGGCGAACTCGCCCGCCAGCACCGCCCGCTCGCCGCCGGTCAGCAGCTGCGCCCCCTCCTGGCGGCCGATGTCGATGTAGGACAGGATCTTGGCCAGCTGCTCGCCCGAGGCCTGGGCGCCGATCATCGTGGCCGGGTCGAGCGGCGAGCCCTGCCGGATCGCCTCCACCCGCGCCACCGCCTTCTCGATGAAGCGCTCGTAGATCGATTCCTGCACCAGCGCCCGGCTCGGGCAGGTGCAGACCTCGCCCTGGTTGAGGGCGAACATCGCGAAGCCCTCCAGCGCCTTGTCCAGGAACGCGTCGTCCCGCGCCATCACGTCCTCAAAGAAGATGTTGGGCGACTTGCCCCCCAGCTCCAGCGTCACCGGGATCAGGTTCTGGCTGGCGTACTGCATGATCAGCCGCCCGGTCGAGGTCTCGCCCGTGAAGGCGATCTTGGCGATGCGCGGCGAGGAGGCCAGCGGCTTGCCCGCCTCCAGGCCGAAGCCGTTGACGATGTTGAGCACGCCGGCCGGCAGCAGGTCGCCGATGATCTCGGCCAGGACCAGGACCGAGGCCGGGGTCTGCTCGGCGGGCTTGAGCACCACGCAGTTGCCGGCCGCCAGGGCCGGGGCGAGCTTCCAGACCGCCATCAGGATGGGGAAGTTCCACGGGATGATCTGGCCGACCACGCCGAGCGGCTCGTGGAAGTGGTAGGCGACGGTGTCGTGGTCGATCTCGGAGAGCGAGCCCTCCTGGGCGCGCACGCAGCCGGCGAAGTAGCGGAAATGGTCGATGGCCAGCGGGATGTCGGCGTGGGTGGTCTCGCGGATCGGCTTGCCGTTGTCCCAGGTCTCGGCCAGCGCCAGCAGGTCGAGGTTGTCCTCCATGCGGTCGGCCATCCTGGTGAGGATGCGGGCGCGCTCGGCGGGGGCGGTGCGGGCCCAGGCGTCCTTGGCGGCGTGGGCGGCGTCGAGGGCGCGCTCGATGTCCTGGGCGTCGGAGCGGGCGACCTCGCAGATCAGCCGCCCGGTGAGCGGCGACGTGTTCTCGAAGTAGCGCCCCGCCGCCGGCGCCACCCACTGCCCGCCGATGAAGTTGTCGTAGCGCGCCGCGAACGGCGAGGCGGTCTGGCCGCGCAGGAATTCCGGCTTGTTCATGGTGTCCTCCCAGGATCGTCGCCCTCGTCGGGTGCGGGGCGAGCCGTCCTGTCCTGAGCAGCCCGCGTGCCAGGCCGCCGCCGCCGCCCCGCCGCCGGATCTTGCGACGCGGTAAGTCCCTGGCAATGCTTCGGTCGACCGGAATTGCGGGCGTCCGACCGAGATCTGCGACGACGCTTCTCGGTGATGGTGCCAGATTTCCCTCGACTGAGGCTGCGACAGCTGCAACAGCTGTCGCAACATGCGACAGAGGGAGGCTGAGCATGGAGAGCCGCGTGGCGACGCCCCGCACGCTCCTCGCCGCGCGCCAGCGCATGGTCGGCAAGGGCGGGCTGGAGGGGGTGCCGGACCCGATCCTGCGCTCCTGGGAGCGTTGCGCGGCGCTCGGCCTCGATTTCGGCACGAGGCCGCGGGTCGAGCCGGTCACCGAGCGGGAATTGCGCGAGGCCTGCGAGCGCAACGAGGCGCTGCGCCGCCGCTGCCGCCCCGAGATCGAGGCGCTCCACGCCGACGCGCAGGCGACCGACAGCCTCGTCATCCTCACCGACGCGGAGGGGCTCGTCCTCGACACGCTCGGCAGCACGACCTTCGCGGGCCGCGCCGCGCAGGTGGCGCTGCGGCCCGGCGTGCCCTGGAACGAGGCCGCCACCGGAACGAACGCGATCGGGACCGCCCTGGTCGAGCGGCGCCCCGTCGAGGTGCGCGGGGCCGAGCACTACTTCGAGCCGCACCGGATCCTCAGCTGCGCCGCGATGCCGATCCTCGGCTCGCGGGGCGAGACGCTGGGCGCCCTCGACCTGTCCGGGCCGGCCGCGGTCCACCACATGCACGCGCTCGGCCTGATCCGCCTCGCGGTGGACGCGATCGAGCACCGGCTGTTCGACGCGGTCGCGTCCGACCGGGCGGTCCTGCGCCTCCACGCGGACCCGGCGCTGCTCGGGACGCCGCGGGAGGGCGTGCTGGTCTTCGACGGGGCGCGGCTCGTCGGCGCCAACCGCGCCGGGCTGGCGCTCCTCGGCCTCGACTGGAGCGCCATCGACCGCGCGGATCTCGACCGGCTCTTCCCCGACCTGCGCGCGCCGGTCCCGGGCCCGCTCCAGCTGCGCGACGGGGCGGGCCGCCTGCTGCACGGGCGGCTCCAGGCGGAGCCGGCCCGCCCGCGCCCGCGACCGGGCCGCGCCCCGGCGGTGCCGGCGGGCCCCGACGCGCCGGTCTTCGACGCGGCCACCGCCGACCTGCTGGCGCGGGCCGTGCGGCTCCTCGACGCCGGCATCGCGGTCGTGGTCGAGGGCGAGACCGGCACCGGCAAGGAGGTCTTCTCCCGCGCGGTCCACGCCGCCTGCGCGCGGGCGCGGGCGCCCTTCGTCGCGGTGAACTGCGCGGCCCTGCCCGAGAGCCTGATCGAGGCGGAGCTGTTCGGCTACGAGCCGGGCGCCTTCACGGGCGCCGCCAAGCACGGCGCCAAGGGCCTGCTGCGGCAGGCGGATGGCGGGCTCCTGTTCCTGGACGAGATTGGCGACATGCCGCTCGCCCTGCAATCGCGCCTGCTGCGGGTGCTCCAGGAGCGCGAGGTGCAGCCGGTCGGCGGCGGCCGCCCGGTCCCGGTCGATTTCGCGCTGATCTGCGCCACCCACCGCGACCTCGGCCAGCTCGTGGCGGAGGGGCGCTTTCGGGCCGACCTGTTCTACCGCATCGCGCCCTACCGGGTGACGCTGGCGCCCCTGCGCGCGCGGGCCGACCGCCGCGAGGTCGTGCAGCGCCTCTGGGAGCACCTCGGCGGCGCGGCTCGGGGGATCGCCCTGGCGCCCGCCTGCGCGGCGCTCCTCGCCGAGGCGGAGTGGCCGGGCAATTTCCGGCAGCTCGTCGGCACGCTGCGCGCCCTCCTGGCCCTCGCCGATCCGGGCGACGTGGTCGGGCCGGAGCGGCTGCCCGACACCCTGCGGGTGCGCCCGCCGGCACTGCCGGCGGCACCGCCGGCTCCGGCGGCGCTCGCGGCTCCCGCCCCCTCCGCCGCGGCCGAGAGCCTCGACGCGATCGCCCGCGACGCGATGCGGGCGGCCCTCGACGCGGCGGGCGGCAACGTCTCGGAGGCCGCGAGGCGGCTCGGGATCAGCCGCAGCACCCTCTACCGGCGCTGCCTGTCGGAGCGGGCCTGAGCGGCCGTCGCGGCCGGCCCCGCCTCAGGCGATGGCGGCGACCGGCGGGGCCGTCCCTTCCGCGGCCGGCGCGTAGTAGGCCATGGCCTCGCGGCGCCCGCGCAGGGGGGCGCGGCTGACCTCCCGCCACGCCCCGCCGCGCGCGCCCGCCGCGCGGCAGGCGGCCTCCGAGGCCAGGATCGCCACCCCGTGCACCTTGGTGGCCTGCTCCAGCCGGGCCGCGACGTTGACGGTGTCGCCGAGCACGGTGAATTCCAGCCGCGCCTGCTGGCCGATGATGCCGCAGAAGACCTCGCCGTAATGCACGCCGATGCCGATCCCGTGCGGGCGCGCCCAGCGCGCGCTCGGGCGGCCGGCCAGCGCCGCGAGGCTGCGCGCGAAGGCGAGCGCCCGGGCGGCGTCGTCCGGCCGCGGCTCGGGCAGGCCGAAGACCAGGAGCGCCCCGTCGCCGATGAACTTGTCGACCACCCCGCCGTGCAGGCGCGCGAGCCGGATGATCCGGCGGCGGAAGGCGGTGAGCAGCACCGAGAGCGCGTGGGGATCGAGCCGCTCGGCCAGGCCCGTGGAGCCGCGCAGGTCGACGAAGACGATCGCGGCGAATTGCCGGCGCCCGGCCCGCAACCCCTCGACGTCGTCCGCCAGGCGGGTGACCAGCTCCTCCGGCAGGAAGCGCGACAGCGAGGCCCGCCGGCCGGCCTCCCGGACGGCCGAGACGGCGAGCACTGCCAGCAGCGTCGCCCCGAGCGCGACCAGCACCCAGATCGTCAGCGCGACCCGCGAGACCTGGGCCCGGCGCGCCTCCATCAGCGCCGCCTCCTGCTGCTCCATCTGCCGCAGCAGGCCCCGGATCTCGTCCATCAGCGGCTTGCTCGGGCCGCCCGCCAGGGCCCGCGCGACGGCGTCCCGCCCGTCGCGCAGGGACAGGTCCACCGTGGCCGCGAGATCGGCGCGCTTGGCGGCGATCAGGCCGCGCAGCCGCTCGGCCCGCGCCCGCTGCTCGGGAGCATCGCGCACCAGGGCCTCGAGCTCCTCGAACTCGTCGGCGATCATCGCCTCGCTCGCCGCGAAGGCGTCCAGGAATCGGGCGTCGCCGGTCAGCAGGAAGCCGCGCTGCTGCGTCTCGGCCTCCTGCACGGCCGAGAGGAGGTGGCCGAGCTGCGCGTCCACCATGACGGTGTGGCGGACCGCCTCGGTACCCTGGTGCTGGTACACGAACGCGCCGAGCGCGATCAGCATCATGCCGATCAGCGCCGCGAAGCCGGCGCTCATCCGGACGGCGCCCGGGCTGCGGAGGAGGCGGAGGCGGCGCACGTCCCGTCGTTTCCTTCCCGAACACCTTCTCGCGGAGTCTTGCCCGAAGCCGTGAAGAACCGGTTCCTCGCGACGCGGCGGCCGGGCGATCCGCGCGAGAGCCGGACGGACCGGATGTCGAACGGGACCGGCCCGGGCCGGTTCCCCTGCCCCGGCGCCGCAGGACGCGGTCATGCGACAGCCGATTGATGGCTTCGCCATCTCCGATTTCGGCCATGCGGATGTCCGCGTCGCTCAGGCGCCGCGCGGGCTTGGCATTTCGGCTTCGCTCAAGCGCCGCGCGGGCTTGGGATCCGGGATCTGCTGCGATCACGCGGATCCCCGATCAGAGCCCGCGCAGGAAGCCCGCGAAGCGCATCAGCCCCTCGGGCCAGGGGCCGTGGCCGCTCTCGCCGTTCAGGTGCCCGGCCTCGCCCGCATCGACGAGCTCGGCGCCCCAGGAGGCCGCGAAATCCTCGGCCCGGTCATAGGCGGTCCAGGGATCGGAGCGGCTCGTGACCAGCAGGGCCGGGAAGGGCAGCGGCTCGCGGGGGATCGGCGCGAAGGCGCGCAGCAGGGCCGGCGCGTCCGGCCGCTCCACGTCCGGCAGCGCGACCAGGAAGCCGCCCCGCACGGCGCCCGGGGGCAGGAAGGGGGCGGCCTGGACCGCCGAAACCACCCCGAGGCTGTGCGCGACGAGCACGACCGGCCGCTCGGCCGCCCGCACCGCGGCGACGACCGCGTCGCGCCACGGCTCGGGCTCCGGGCGGTCCCAGTCCGGCATCCCCACCCGCCGCGCCGTGGAGAGCCGCTCCTCCCACCGGCTCTGCCAATGATCGGGCCCGGAATTGGTGTAGCCCGGGATGACGAGGATGTCGCAATCGGCGCTTCGCATGGTGCCCGAGCGATAGCGCGTGCGGGCGCAGCCGTCGAGGCGGGCTCACTCGGCCGCGAGGGCGAGCGGGCCGCCGACCTGACGGGCGAGGCCGGTCGAGGCGAGGTTCTTCAGCTTCGCCTCGATCTCGAAATCGCTCCAGGCGAGGTGGAGGGCCACGACGTCGTTCAGCGCCCGGTTCCACATCAGGTCGGAATGGGCCGCGAGCGCCCGGCCGCTCAGGCCCGCCGCCAGCAGCGCGGCGAAGTCCGGGAGGGCATCCGGGTCGTGGCCGACCAGCAGGTCCTCGCGCGAGACGCTGACGTGGCTCACCGGCCGCACGCCCCGCCAGGACTCCCGGATCCGGGCGATGCGCGGATCGTCCGGCGCGATGTAGTGGCCGCGGCTGTGGATCCAGTGGTGGTGGAGATCGAGGACCACCGGCACGAGGTCGCCGAGTTCCAGCACGTCGTCGAGCCCGAAGGAATCCTCGTCGTTCTCCACGGTGACGAGGTGGCGCGCCGCCTCGCTCACCCGCGGCAGGGTGGCGCGGAAACCCGCGAGGCCGGGCTCGCGGGCGCCGACATGGATGTTCACGTGGGCCCCGTGCGGGTGCCAGCCGGCGCCGTAGCCCATCATCGCCATGACCTCGGCGTGGTAGTCGAGTTCCGCGATGCCGTTGGCCAGGGCCGCCGGGTTGCGCGAGGCGAGGATGCAGAAGGGCCCCGGATGCATGCTGAGCCGCACGCCGCCCGCCCGCGCCGCCTCGCCGATTCCCGCGAGCCCCGCCTCGATGGACCGGCGGAAATCCGGGTCGGCGTAGAGGTCGCGCACCTCGGGATGGGTGTAGCCGGGCAGGATCGCGCTCGCGAGGCGCAGGAGCCGCTCCAGCGGCGGGCGCGCGGCGACCCAGCCGATCTGGCGCCGCAGGGCCGCGAGGTTGTGGCCCACGACCGCGGCCAGCTTGTCGCGGGCGCCGGCGGGGTCGAGCCGGCGCAGATGCGCGATGGTGACGCTGGTGACGTTCATCGCCAGCGCCGCCTCCTTGGCGGCCTTGAGCGTCGGGTGGGTGCCGGGCGCTTCGTCGGGGATGAACTTGCAGCAGAAGCCGAGGCGGGGGCTGTCGTCCGTCATGGGCCGACAACGCCGGGGCCCGGGCCGGGTTCGGGGCGCGGTCCGCCCGCGCCCCGGGAAATCGGCTCAGTGCGTCTGGATCGTCGGCCCGCCCGGGCGCGGCGTCGCGCCGCCCTGATCGGCCTGGCGCAGCTCGTCCGTGGCCGCGTGCGCCGCCGCGGAGGCCGCGTCCTGCGCTTGGTCGAGGGCGGATTCGACGAACTGGCGGCCGCGCTCGGTCGCCTCGCGGGCGTAGCGCAGGCCCTGGTCGCGCACCTCGTCCGCCCAGGCGCCGACCGTCTCGTCCTCGCGGCGCGTGCGCGGCAGGAGGGCGCCGATCATCAGGCCGGCGGCCAGGCCGACCACGCCGACGAGGAGCGGGTTCTCGCCCACGAAGCGCTCGACCGCGCTCTGGCCGCGGGAGATCTGCGCCGAGCTCCGCTCGCGCAGGTCGGCGTAGCGCCGGGCGCCGGACTCGATCGCGTCGTTGGCGTAGTCGCGGGCGCGGTCGAGGGTCTCCGAGCCGCCCTGCTGGAAGCTGCCATAGGCCTGGCTGGCGCGCTGGTGGGCCTGCGAGACCGCGTCGCTCGCCGTCCGCCGCAGGCGCTCGGCCGCGGCGTCGGCGGCCTGCCGGATCTGCTCGGCGGTCTGACCGGCGGTGTCGCCGACCTTCGCGGCGAAGTCCGAGGCTTGGCTCGAGGCTTGGCTCGAGGCTTGGCCCGTGCCTTGGCCCGTGCCTTGGCTCGAGGCTTGGCCGGTGCCTTGGCCCGGTGCCTGTCCGCCGGCCGTCCCGGCCTGCGCCCGGGCGGTGTCGTGGTCCTGGTGGAGATTGCGCTCCGGCCCGGCGCCCGGGACGTGGGCGGAGGGGGCGTCCGGAGTTGCGGGCTTGATGGTGTGGTCGGCCATGTCGTGCATCCTTGTCGTGCAGCCTTGGCTTGCGGGCGCGGTCCGGCCCGCGTCAGATCTGCGCGGCCTCCGGACGGGCAACCCCGTCGGCGGCCGGGTGGTCGGTCGGGCGGTCCGGGTCGTAGATGCGCACGGCGCCGTCGTTCAGCACCGGCACCGTCGCGGCGCGCGCCGCCGTCGCTTCCTGGTGGAGGCGGCGGCGATTCTCCTCGGAGACGCGGTGCAGCAGCCAGCCGACGCCTGCCACGATCAGCATCACGGGCACCGGGTTGCGCCGAACCGCCGCCAGCGCCCCGTCGTAGAGGCCGCTCATCGGCGACTGGCGCACCGTGCCGAGCATCTCGTCGACGATGCTGGCGGGCGACAGCCGGTCCTGGATGCGGTCGATCGTGTGATCGAGCCGGGCCCGGGTCTGCTCGATCTCCTGTTCGAGCTCCGAGATCGACTGGGTCATCCGGACACCCTCTCGGACAGGACTCGCGCGTCCTGGCGCACTTGGCGGGTCGTGCGGGTGGGCGTGAGGGTCGAGAGCGACATCGCGCGGCTGCCCGCCAGGGCGAGGCCCACCGCCACGACCAGGAACACGCCGCCCACGATGAGGGCGGCGAGCGCCTCGGAATGGACCAGGGTGGCCAGCCACTTCACCAGCGCGTCGACCAGGACCAGCAGCGCGACGACCGCGAAGACCGCCGCCCCCACCACCATGCCGAGCCCGAGGAACAGCGTCCTCAGATTGTTCGACATCTCGGTCCGGAAGAGGGCGATCTCCTTGCGGGCGAGGTCGGTGGTCTCGCGCAGGGCCTCCGCGAGGAGACCCTGGATGCTGCCATTGCTCGGTTCAGCCATCGCCGCCTCCGTCAGACAGGGCCACGCCCGCCCGCCCGGCGCTCGGCCGCGAAGGCCTCGCGGCCCGGCATGGCATGGCGCGGATGGGCCGAGGACTTGATGAAGCGCGCCGCCAGGAAGCCGGTCACGAAGGTGGCGATCGCCACGGCGGCCGGGCGGCGGCGCGCCGCGGCCTCGATGTCGCTGTAGAAGTCCTCGAAGCTGCGCTCGCGGATCGAGCCGGAGAGCTGCTCCAGGCCCTCCGCGGCGCTGTCGAAGAAGGCCCGCACGTTCGGCTGGCTCTCCAGGCCCTTGCCCGATTCCCTGAGAGCTCGGGCGAAATCCTCGACCGATTGCGCCGCGTCGTCCTTGCGCCGCGCGACGTAGCCGGTGACCTGCTCGCGCGCCGCGTCGACCAGGCCGTAGCCGCGCTCCACCGCGACGTCGCCGAGCTGGCGCACGTCGTCGCGCAGGCCCGTCCAGCCGGCCGGATGGTCCGCGCCCGGCCCCGGCCCGGCCTGATGCTGCCCGTTCTGATAACCCGCGCTCATCACCCAAGACTCCTTGAGACATCATCATGGCGCGTCGGACGCCCGCCCGGCGCGGTCTACGATTGAGCGAGTAACCGCAGCCGGGTCGCCCGGTTCCGCTGCGGATGCAAGGCCCGTTCTCGTCCGGCCCGCGGCCGCGCCGCAGCGCGGCGAAACCGGGGCGATTCCTGTGGAGCGCCGTGCCCGGCGGAAAGCGCCGCCGTGCAACCGATGCGTTCCGCGAGGGTTGACCAAGGGCCGCGGATCGCGCTTGCATTCCGCGCATCCTACGCTCGCGCCGTGAGGGAGGGGCCGGGGCCCGGAACCCTCCCCCGCTCAGGGAGTCCGTAACCGCCGTGTCACGCCTGATCATCGTCTCGAACCGCGTCGCCGTCCCGGAAGCGGGATCGAAGGCCGTCGCGGCGGGCGGCCTCGCGGTCGCGTTGAAGGAAGCGTTCACCGCGTATCGGGGGCTGTGGTTCGGGTGGAGCGGTAAGATCGCCGAGCAGCCCTCGGGCGCGCCGGCCATCGCGGATCGCGGCCGCGTGCGCTACGCGGTGATGGACCTCTCGCCCCAGGATCACCGGGAATATTACAGCGGCTTCGCCAACCGGGCGCTCTGGCCGATCATGCACTACCGGCTCGGCCTCGCCGCCTACTCGCGGGCCGACTACGCGGGCTATCAGCGGGTCAACCGCATCTTCGCGCAGGCCCTGGCCGGCCTGATCGAACCCGGGGACCTGATCTGGGTGCACGATTACCACCTGATCCCCCTCGCCTCGGAGCTGCGTGGCCTCGGCGTGGCCAATCCGATCGGCTATTTCCACCACATCCCGTGGCCCTCGGGCGAGGTGTTCAACACGCTCCCGGCCTCGAACGAGCTGCTGCGGGCGGTGGCCGATTACGACCTGATCGGCCTCCAGACCGAGTGCGACGTCCACAATCTCTCGCGCAACCTCGTCGACGAGCTGCGGGCGATCCCGCTCGGCGGCGGCTCGCTGATGGTGGATGGGCGGCGCACCCGCATCCGCAGCTTCCCGATCGGCATCGACGTCGAGGGCTTCCGGCAGGCGGCGGACCGGGCCGGCATGAACCGGACGGTGCGGGACACGATCGCCGGGCTTCGCACGCGCAAGTTGCTGATCGGCGTCGACCGGCTCGACTATTCCAAGGGCGTGCCGGAGCGGATGGAGGCGGTGGAGCGCTTCTTCGCCTCCAACCCCGACCAGCGCGGCAACGTCGTCTTACTGCAGATCGCCCCGAAATCGCGCACTGAGGTGCCCGAGTACGAGCAGCTCAGCCGCGACGTGAACGAGGTCCTGGGCAACATCAACGGCTCGCTCGGCGAGCCGTCCTGGACGCCGATCCAGTACGTCACCAAGGCCTATCCGCGGGCGGTGCTGGCGGGCCTGTACCGGGCGGCGCGGGTCGGCCTGGTGACGCCGATGCGCGACGGGATGAACCTCGTCGCCAAGGAATACGTGGCGGCCCAGAGCGAGGACGATCCGGGCGTGCTCGTCCTGTCGAAATTCGCCGGCGCGGCGCGCCAGCTGCCCGAGGCGCTGCTGGTCAACCCCTACGACCGGTTCGAGGTGGCGGAGGCGATCCGGGCCGCCCTCTACATGCCCAAGGCCGAGCGGCTGGAGCGCTGGAAGCCGATGGTCGAGCGGCTCGGCCGCGAGGACGTGGATTGGTGGGCCCGCACCTACCTGACCGAGCTCGAAGCCTTCCGCACCATCGAGCGCGAGCCGCCGACGGCCGCCGAGGCGGCGCAGTAGCCGCGGGACGCGGCGCTCAGGAATCCTGCACATCCTGCCGGCAGCGGAGCGGATCGGTCTCGCGCAGCAGGTTCTCGCCCATGAAGGCCACGAAGGCGGCGAGCTTGGGCGAGGGGTGGCGGCTCGCCGGCCACAGGATGTGGAAGGCGCCGACCTCGCGCAGGTGATCGCGAAGGACGGCGACGAGCGCGCCGCGCCGCAGGAACCGCTGCACCGCGAAGAGCGGCAGGCAGGCGAGGCCGAACCCCTCCTCGGCGAGGCAGAGCTGCGGTTCCAGGGTGCTCGCCACCGCGGTCACCGGCAGGGCGAGGTCGAGATCCGCGCCGTCCCGCACCAGGGGCCAGCGCTGCAGCTTGCCCGTCGTGGGATAGCGGTGGTGCAGGCAGGCATGGGCGAGCAGGTCCTCCGGCGCGCGCGGCGTGCCGCGGGCCGCGAGGTAGTCGGGCGAGGCGACGATCCGGTGCGAGAAGGCGCCGAGCCGGCGCATCATCAGCCGCGAGTCGCGCGCCTCGCCGGTGCGGATCACGGCGTCGAAGCCCTCCTCGATCACGTCCACCAGCCGGTCGGTGAAGTCGAGATCGAGGGTGATCTCCGGATAGGCCCGCATGAAGGCCATCACCGCCGGCATCATCAGCATGCCGATCAGGGGCAGGCTGACGCGCAGCGTCCCGCTCGGGGCGCGCCGGGTCCGGGAGAGTTCGATCTCGGCGGCCTCGATCTCGGAGAAGATGCGCCGGCAGCGGTCGAGGAACATGGCGCCCTCCGGGGTGAGCGTGAGCGAGCGCGTGGAGCGGTGGAAGAGCCGGACCGCGAGCCGATCCTCCAGCCGCGCCACCGCCTTGCCCACCGCCGAGGCGGAGAGGCCGAGCCGCGCCGCGGCCGGCGCGAACCCGCCCGCCTCGGCCGTCTGCACGAAGGCGTTGAGTGCGCCGAGATGCTCCATGGGGCCCCCCCGATTGCGGACGCGGATGTCCGCGATGTCGGGAATTCTAGCCTCATTCCGCAGGGTCAGCGAGGCCCCTACCCTCCCGGGCCATGAGAACGCCCCCTGCCTCCCACCCCTCCCGCGGCGAGGGCCTGCCGCTCCCGGGCCTCCTCGCCCTCGCCATGGCGGGTTTCATCACCATCCTCACCGAGGCGTTGCCGGCCGGCCTGCTGCCGCAGATCGGCGCGGATCTCGCCGTCTCCGAGGCCGTCGCCGGGCAGTTCGTCACGGTCTACGCCGCCGGCTCGCTCCTCGCCGCCATCCCGGTGACCGCGGCGACGCGGCCGCTGCGGCGGCGCCCGCTGCTGATCGCCGCGATCGCGGGCTTCGCCGTCGCCAACACCGTGACGACCCTGTCCGGCTCCTACGCCCTGACCCTCGCGGCGCGCGCGGTCGCCGGCATCTCGGCGGGGCTGCTCTGGGCGCTCCTGGCCGGTTACGCGGCCCGGATGCTGCCCGAGGCCGCGCGGGGCCGCGCCATCGCGGTCGCCATGGCCGGCACGCCGCTGGCGCTGTCGATCGGCATCCCGGCCGGCACCTTCCTCGGCGCCCTGATCGGCTGGCGCGCCTGCTTCGGCCTGGTGACGGGGCTCAGCGGGATCCTGATCGTCTGGGTTCTGGCCGCCCTGCCCGATCCTCCCGGACAGGCGGCCGGCCGCGGGCTGCCGCTCTCCCGCGTGGCGTCCATGGCCGGGATCCGGCCGGTCCTCGCCGCGACGCTGACCTTCGTGCTCGCGCACACCATCCTCTACACCTACATCGCGCCGTTCCTCGACGCGGCGGGGCTCGGCGCCCGCACCGATCGCGTGCTGCTCGTCTTCGGCGCGGCCTCGGTGCTCGGCCTCGGCATCGTCGGCCTCCTCGTCGATCGCCGGTTGCGGACGCTGACGCTCCTCAGCACGGCCCTGTTCGGCCTCTCGGCGCTGGGTCTCGCCCTCGGCGGCGGCGCGGCGCTCCTGATCGCGGCGGTCGCCGCCTGGGGCCTCGCCTTCGGCGGCGCCGCGACGCTGTTCCAGACGGCCCTCAGCCGGTCCGCCGGGGATGAGGCGGACGTCGCGCAGGCGATGCTGGTGACGACCTGGAACCTCGCCATCGCGGGGGGCGGCCTGCTCCTGGAGCGGGTCGGCGCCCAGGGCCTGCCGCCGGCGCTCATGATCCTGCTCGTCCCGAGCTTCCTCGTCGTCCTGCGCGCCCGGCACCACGGCTTCCCGCCGGCCGCGCCACCCTCACCCCTCGAAGGAGCGTGACATGTCCGAGACCTCGCTGATCCTGCGGCTCGACCGCGTCATCGACGGCGCCCTGGCGGCCGAGCGCATCGTCGGCGCCGTCGTTCTGGTGGGCCGGGACGGAGAGACCGTCTACGCCCGCGCCGCCGGGCTCGCCGACCGCGAGGCGGCGGCGCCGATGCGGCCGGACACGATCTTCCGGCTCGCCTCCGTGTCGAAGCCCTTCGTGGCCGCGGCCGCGCTGGCCCTGGTGGCGCAGGGTCGGCTCGCGCTCGACCGCCCGATCACCGAGTGGCTGCCGGATTTCGCGCCGCGCCACGAGGGGCGGCCGGCGCGCATCACGCTCCGCCACCTCCTCAGCCACGCCTCGGGGCTCGGCTACGGCTTCCTCGAATCCGCGGACGGGCCGCTGCACCGAGCCGGCGTCTCGGACGGGATGGATCGCTGCGGCCTGACCCTCGCGGAGAACCTGCGCCGCCTCGCGGGCGTGCCGCTGCTGTTCGCGCCGGGCACCGGCTTCCGCTACGGGCTCGGCCTCGACGTCGCCGGGGCCCTGGTGGCGGCCGCGACCGGCCTGACGCTGCCGGAGGCGGTGCGCCGCCTCGTCGCCGAGCCCCTGGGCCTGCGCGACACCGGCTTCGCCCTCGGCGACGCCTCCCGCCTCGCCGCCGCCTACGCGGACGGGGTGCCGCTCGCGCGCCGGATGCGCGAGCCGGACACCCTGCACTTCGGGCCGGGCCTGGCCGGCATCGCGATGGATCCGGCCCGCATCTTCGATCCGGAGGCCTTTCCGTCCGGCGGCGCCGGGATGGTCGGCACGGCCGCGGAGGTGATGCGCCTCCTGGAGGCCCTGCGCCGGGGCGGCGCGCCGCTGATGCCGCCCGACCTCGCGGCGGAGATGGGCCGCGACCAGGTCGCCAAGATCGACCTCGAAGGCTCGCCCGGCTGGGGCTACGGGCTCGGATTCGCGGTGCTGCGCGATCCGCGGGCGGCGGGGGTCGCGGAGACGCCCGGGACGTGGCGCTGGGGCGGCGTCTACGGCCACAGCTGGCTCGTCGACCCGGCCCGCGGCCTCACGCTCGTGGCCCTGACCAACACCGCCCTCGAGGGCATGTGGAGCAGCGGGCGCTTCGCGCTCGACCTCGGCCGGGCGATCGCGGCGGCCCCGTGACCGGCCGTGGGCGCCGCCCGATCGATCCCGGCCGCGCGGCGCTTGAGCGAAGCCGACATCCGCATGGCGAAGCCATCCGTCGAATGTCGCATGCCAAAGCCCGCGCGGCGCTTGAGCGAGGCCCAAAGCCGCCATCCCGAAGGGATGAAGCGGGTTTGGTATGCCAAGCCCGCGCGGCGCTTGAGCGAAGCCGACATCCGCATGGCGAAGCCATCCGTCGGATGTCGGATCACTCGGCCGCCTGCCGGATCGGCATGAACCCGATCGGCTGGCGCTGCGGTCCCTCCTGCTTGAGGGTGCGCAGCATCGTCTCGTAATCCTGCTCCATCTCGGGCGTCACCGAGGGGCGCGTCTCGTGCAGCGCGGCCTCGAAATGCGCCCGCGTCACCTCGCTCGCCGCGAGGTCCGCCCGCAGCGCCATCAGGCCGGCCCGGCGGGTGAGGTCCTCCAGGTCCGCCCCGGTGAAGCGCACGGTGCGGGCCGCGAGGTCGTCGAGGTCGACGTCGCGGGCGAGCGGCATCCCGCGGGTGTGGATGCCCAGGATGTGGCGGCGGCCCTCCGCGCTCGGCACCGGCACGTAGACGAGTTCGTCGAAGCGGCCCGGCCGCAGCAGGGCCGGATCGACCAGGTTCGGCCGGTTGGTGGCGGCGATCACCACCACGCCCTGCAGCTCCTCCAGCCCGTCCATCTCGGCCAGGATCGTGTTGACCACCCGCTCGGTCACGGCGGGCTCGCCGAGGCCGCCGCCGCGCACCGGCGCGAGCGAGTCGATCTCGTCGATGAAGATCACGGTCGGGGCGACCTGCCGGGCCCGGGCGAACAGGCGCGAGACCTGCTGCTCGGATTCGCCGTACCATTTCGAGAGCAGGTCCGAGGACTTCGTCGCCACGAAATTCGCCGAGGCCTCCCGCGCCACCGCCTTGGCGAGCAGCGTCTTGCCGGTGCCGGGCGGCCCGAACAGCAGGAAGCCCTTGGCCGGCCGGATGCCGATGCGCCGGAACGCCTCCGGGTTCTTGAGGGGCAGTTCCACGCCCTCGCGCAGGCGGGTCTGGACGTCGCCGAGCCCGCCGACGTCGTCCCAGCCGACATTCGGCACCTGGATCATGATCTCGCGCAGCGCCGAGGGCTGGACCCGCTTGAGGGCGTTGAGGAAATCCTCGCGGCAGACCTGCAGGGTCTCGAGGATCTCCGGCGGGATCCCCTCCTTCAGGTTGATCTGCGGCAGCACGCGCCGCAGCGCGTCCATGGCCGCCTCGCGGGCGAGCGCCGCGAGGTCGGCCCCCACGAAGCCGTAGGTGGTGCGGGCGATCTCGTCGAGGTCGACGGTGTCGCCGAGCGGCATGCCGCGGGTGTGGATGGTCAGCACCTCGCGCCGGCCCGGCTCGTCGGGCACGCCGATCACGATCTCGCGGTCGAAGCGGCCGGGCCGGCGCAGGGCCTCGTCGATCGCGTCGCGCCGGTTCGTCGCCCCGATCACCACGATGTTCTGGCGCGGCTCCAGCCCGTCCATCAGGGTGAGGAGCTGGGCGACGATGCGGCGCTCCACCTCGCCGCGGGCCTCCTCGCGCTTCGGCGCGATCGAGTCGATCTCGTCGATGAAGATGATCGCGGGCGAATTGCGCTGCGCGTCGGAGAAGATCTGGCGCAGGCGCTGCTCGGATTCCCCGTACTGGCTGCCCATGATCTCCGGGCCGGCGATGTGGAAGAACTGCGCCTCGGTCTCGTTGGCGACCGCGCGGGCGAGCAGGGTCTTGCCGGTGCCGGGCGGGCCGTAGAGGAGCACGCCCTTGGGCGGGTCGATGCCGAGACGCTGAAACAGCTCGGGGTGGCGCAGCGGCAGCTCCACCATCTCGCGCACCTGGTCGACGGTGCTGCCGAGCCCGCCGATGTCGTCGTAGGTGACGTCGGCGCGCCGCGCCTCCTTGGGCTCCTCGTAGATCGGCCGCAGGTCGATCTCGGTCTCGGCCGTGACCTGCACGATGCCGCGCGGCTGGGTCGAGACCACGACCAGGCGGATCTCCTGAAGGCCGTAGGCCGGCAGGTTGAACATCGAGCGCAGCTCGGGCGGCACGTCGTCGTGGCCCATCCGCGACTGCACCGAGGTCGAGATCACGTCCCCGGCCATCAGCGGCCGCCGGAAGAAGGTGCGGCGCAGGGCCTCGGCCGAGCCCTGCAGGCGCAGGTTCTTCTGGGCCGGGGCGAGCACGACGCGGTTCGCGGGCCGCACCTCGGCGCGCTTGATCTCGACGTGGTCGCCCGAGCTCACCCCCGCATTGACGCGCTGGAGGCCGTCGAGGCGGATGATGCTGAGGCCCTCGTCCTCGGCGCCGAGGGCGATGGCGAGCGCCGTGGTGTGGCGCTTGCCGACGATCTCGATCGGGTCGCCCTCCTGCAGGTGCAGGCTGCGGAGAACCGCCGCGCCCACCCGGGCGACACCGCGCCCCACATCCTGCGCCCGCGCATTCGCCACCTGCGCGCGCACGCTGCCCGTGTCTTCCGCCATCCCGATCCGCCTCTCGCTGCGCGGGCGCCCGGGCGCACGCGGCGCCGGGCGGGGAGCTCGCCCGTCCGCGGGGGGCCCCGTTCGGCGGGAGAACGCGGGGGCCGCGCGGATTGTTCGGCGCGCGGCGAATCGCGCCCGCTCAGCCGTAGAGGGTGAGGATTCCGAGGTCGCCGATGCGGTCGTCCGGGAGCAGGCCGCGCAGGGTCGCGGTGACGGCGTAGCCCGTCGCGGTCCGGGCGAATTCGTAGAGGTGGTAGCCGGCGCAGTGGCTCAGCGCGCCGCCGCGGGCCGAGGCGGAAGGCGCCCCGATCACCGGCACGCGCCGCCCGTCCGGCCCGATCACGAAGGCGACCGAGCCGACGTGGTTGTGGCCGTGCAGGACGAGGTCCGCGCCGACCCGGCGGATCATCGCCTCGACGGCGGACGCGTCGGTCAGGTTGCGCCCGGGCAGGGCCCCGCCGACATGGGGCGGGTGGTGGATCATCACCACGCGGCAGGGCGCCTCCGGCTCGCGGGCGAGGCTGCCGAGCAGCGCTTCGGCCGCCGCGATCTGGCGGGTTCCGAGCCGGCCGCTCGCCACGAAGGGCGCGGTCGGGATCGCCGAGGACAGCCCGACCAGGGCGAGCGGCCCGCGGCGGCGCAGGTAGGGGAAGGCGCGCTCGCCTCCGGCATCGTCCCGCGTCCAGGGGCCGACCGCGTCGAGGAGCCCGTCGAGGGAGCCGCGCACGTAGGCGTCGTGGTTGCCCGGCACGAAGCTCACCGCCTCGGGCCCGCCCAGCGCCTCCAGGAACATCCGGGCGGTCTCCCACTCGCTCGGCAATCCGATGTTGCAGAGGTCGCCCGTGCAGGCGATGTGGTCGGGCGCGGCCGCCCGCAGGTCGGCGACCAGCGCCTCCAGCACCGCCATGTCGTGCGTCAGCTTGCGGCCGCGGCTCCAGTTCACCCAGCCGGTCGCGCGCTTGCTGAGCAACTGGCGCAGGCGCGGGCGCGAGAGCGGCCCGACATGGGGATCGGTGAGGTGGGCGAGGCGGAACATCGCGACGGCGAACGCGGGGGCGCCTCCGGTGGCGGCCCGGAACGACTCCCCGCCGCCGGGCGGCTTATGACCAAGGCCGCGCGGCGCCGCAAGCGCCCGCGGCGCCCGCACGCCCCGCCGCGACGCGCGGATCGGGGCCCGCGCGAGGTTGCGCCCTGCACTCAGGGGGCGCTAGACGGCGGGCTCCGGAAGCGGGATACGGCGGGTGGGGTCCGAGTCGGTCCCCCGCGGCGCCGGCTCCCCGCGGCCTCGCCCGAGGTCCGCCGCAGCGTCATCTCATGAGCCCTGTCCTCCGCACCGGCCGCCTTCCCACCGGCTGTCCCGGCGGTCCGTCCGCCCCTTCCCGCGAGCGTGGGCCGGAGCGGGGCGCCGGATGAGCGCCCCCGCCATGCCGTTCCTGCTGCGGGCCTACCATCACGGGCTCCTCGCCCTCGAACCGGCCCTGATCGGCCTGCTGGCCTGGCGCCGCCGCAAGGGCAAGGAGGATCCGGAGCGGCTGCCCGAGCGCGTCGGGCGCGCCGGCAAGCCGCGCCCCGCCGGGCCCCTCGTCTGGGCGCACGGCGCCAGCGTCGGCGAGGCCCTGATGCTGCTGCCGCTCGTCGACCGCCTCGCCCGCCGCGGCTTCACGGTGCTGGTCACCTCCGGCACCCGAACCTCGGCCGACCTCGTCGCCGCCCGCCTGCCCGCGGGCGCCCTGCACCAATTCGCACCCCTGGACGCGCCGCGCTACGTGGCGCGCTTCCTGGACCATTGGCGGCCGGACCTCGCCATCGTGGCGGAATCGGAACTGTGGCCGAACACCATCCTGGCCCTCGATGCCCGCCAGGTGCCCCTGATCCTCGTCAACGGCCGCATGTCGGAGCGCTCCGCCCGGGGCTGGGCCCGGCTGCCGGCCTTGGCGCGGGCGGTGCTCTCGCGCATCGCGATCTGCCTCGTCCAGACCCGCGAGGAGGCCGAGCGCTTCCTCCGGCTCGGGGCGCCGCGGGTCGTCGTGTCCGGGAACCTGAAATTCGACGCCCCCGCCCCGCCGGCCGACCCGCAGGCCCTGGCCCAGTTCTCGGCGATGCTGGCCGGGCGGCCGGTCTGGCTCGCGGCCAGCACGCATCCGGGCGAGGAGGCGGGCATCATCGCGGTCCATCGGCGCCTCGCCGCGCAGCGCCCCGGCCTGATCACCCTCGTCGTGCCGCGCCATCCGCGCCGCGGCGCCGAGATTGCCGCGGCGGGCCGCGCCGCCGGCCTGCGCGTCGCGCTGCGCAGCCAGGGCGGCCTGCCCGACGCGCGCACCGATCTCTACGTCGCCGACACGATCGGGGAGCTCGGCCTGTTCTACCGCCTCGCGCCCGTCGCCTTCATCGGCGGATCCCTGGTCGAGCGCGGCGGCCAGAACCCGATCGAGCCGGCCCGGCTCGACACCCCGATCCTGCACGGGCCCCATGTCCGGAACTTCGCCCAGGCCTACGCGGTGCTGGGACAGGCCGGGGCCGCCTTGGCGGTGGCCGACGAGGACGCCCTCGCGGAGGCCCTGGGCCGGCTCCTCGCCGACCCGGCGCGCCGCGCCGCGATGGCGGCGGCCGGGCGCCGCGCGGTGACGGCCTGCGGCGGCGCCCTCGACCGGACCATGGCGGCCCTCGAACCCTTCATCTGCCAGATGAAGATCAGCGGCCGGTTCGGCTGAGGATGCGGGCCCCGGACTTCTGGTGGCGCGATCCGCCTTCCCTGCCGGCCCGGCTGCTCGCGCCAGTCGGGGCGCTCTACGGCGCCGCCGCGGCGCGGCGAATGGCCCGGCCTGGCGCGCCGGCCCCCTGCCCGGTCGTCTGCGTCGGCAACGTCACCCTGGGCGGGGCCGGCAAGACCCCGACCGCCCTGGCGCTCGCGGCCCTGCTGCGGGAGCTCGGCGCGCGCCCCGCCTTCCTGAGCCGGGGCTACGGCGGGTCCCTGCCGGGGCCGCTGCGCGTCGATCCCGCCGCCCACGGCGCCGCCGAGGTCGGGGACGAGCCCCTGCTCATCGCCCGCGCGGCGCCCACCATCGTCGCCCGGGACCGCCCGGCCGGCGCCGCGGCCTGCGCGGCCGCCGGCGCCGACGTGATCGTGATGGATGACGGGCTGCAGAACCCGTCCCTGCGCAAGGATTGGTCCCTGGCCGTCTTCGACGCCGGGGTCGGCATCGGCAACGGCCTGCCCTTCCCGGCCGGGCCGCTGCGGGCGCCGCTCGGCGCCCAGTGGCCCCTCGTCTCGGCCGTGCTGGTGATCGGGGACGCGGCGCAGGGTCGCCCGCTCCTCGCGGCGGCGGCGGCGCGCGGCCTGCCCGCCCTGCGCGGGCGGCTCGCGCCGGACGCGGCGGCCGCCGCGGCGCTGCGCGGCCGCCCCGTCCTCGCCTTCGCGGGGATCGGCCGGCCGGACAAGTTCTTCGAGAGCCTGCGCGCGGTCGGGGCGGAGCTGCGCGGGACGCGCGCCTTCCCGGACCATCACGCCTACCGGGCGGGGGAGATCGCGGCGCTGGAGCGGGAGGCGACGCGGCGGGGCCTGACCCTCGTCACCACCGAGAAGGACCGCGTGCGCCTGCCCGCCGCCATGGCGGTGGCGGTGCTGCCGGTGCGGCTCGCGCTCGCGCCGGACGACGCGGCGCTCCTGCGCGCGCGCCTCGCGGCCCTGCTGAGGGGGCGGGCCGGGCCCTGAGCGGTCAGGGCCGCCCCGTCTCCCGCAGCCGCTGCATCACCGCCTCCGGCCCGGCATAGGCCTCCTGGCGGGCCACGCTCCAGTAGCGCAGGTCGTCGAGGGCGATCTCCGCGCCGGTCACCGCGCAGCGCACGAAGCGGCCCGGGCGCACCACCCTCAGGTTGCTGTCGCCGTACTCGACCACCGCCTCGCCCGTTCCGCCCCGATCCATCCGTCCCAGCATCGCGTCCTCCGGTCCGATCCCCGCGTGTAGGACGCCGCGGCCCGGCTGTCGACGGAGGCCGCGCCGGCTCACAGGCGGTAGCGGATCTGGTCGGTCCAGAACCGCTCCAGGCGGGCCAGCGACTGGTTCAGGCGGACGAAATCGTCCTCCGAGATGCCGCCGATCGGCTGGATCGTCCGGGCGTGCTTGTCGTAGAGGCCGCGCACGATCTCGTGCACCTCCCGGCCCTTATCGGTCAGGCTGATCCGCACCGAGCGCCGGTCGGTCTTCGAGCGGGCGTGGTGCAGGTAGCCGGTCTCGACCAGCTTCTTCACGTTGTAGGAGACGTTCGAGCCGAGATAGTAGCCGCGGGTGCGCAGCTCGCTCGCGGTCAGCTCCTTGTCGCCGATATTGTAGAGCAGCAGCGCCTGCACGCTGTTGACGTCCTCGCGGCCGCGGCGCTCGAACTCGTCCTTGATGACGTCGAGCAGGCGGCGGTGCAGCCGCTCGACGAGGTGCAGGGCCTCCAGGTATTGGTTGCGCACCACCGGCGCGGCTTCCGGGGCCCGGGCCTGCTCGGCCACCTTCAACGCCTGGTTCTTCATGGTTTCGCCTCTCTGTACTGCCTGCTGGGCGGTGTTGTCCGCTCCGCTTATGCAGCCAACCTAGGAGGCCCCCGTGAATGTGGGTTTAAACGATACGCTAAATTCTCGATTTACCGATGTGGGTAAATCGACGATAAAGCCGCCGGTCGCGGCCCCGGCGTCCCCGGTCACCGCATCTCGCGCGAGGCGAGCCAGGATACGGTGAAGTAGAGGACGACGATCGTCCCGTCGAAGGCAAGGTTCGGCACACTCATCGGCAGGAGCTGCGGGGTGAGCAGCGCCAGCACGAAGGCCGAGGTCGCGGCGAGCAGCCAGACGACGCCGCCCCAGGCGGTGCCGAGCCAGAGCCCGACCGCGGCCAGGAGGTCGATCACCCCGAAATAGATGATGACCGCCTGACGCCCCACCGGGGCGCCCTCGAAGGGCTGGGCGCCGGGCCGGGCGCCCAGGATCTCCGCCCAGGCGCTGAGGCCCTTGATCATCCAGATCACCGCGACCATGCGCATGAGCCAGATCAGCACCACGTCCCAGCGGGTGCCGGGCGGCTGAGGATTGCGCTCGATGCGGTCGCCCCCGTCCTCCGACAGGGCGAGGCCGCGCGAGGGGCCGCTGCGGGCCCTGGGGAGGCCGCGCATCTCAGGCGAACCGGGGCTCGTCGGGCAGGGGCGCGAAATGCGCCTCCACCGCCTCCGCCGTGACCGCCTCGAGGCGCTCGGGCCGCCAGCGCGGGGCGCCGTCCTTGTCGATCAGGGTGGCGCGCACCCCCTCGTAGAAGTCGTGTCCTTCGAGGATGCGGGTGACGATCCGGTACTCGGTCAGCATCGCCTCCGGGAAACTCATGGCGATGCCCCGGCGCATCTGCGCGAAGGCGACGGCGACGCTGGTGGGCGAGCGCGTGCGGATCGTGGCGGCGGCCTTGCCCGCGAAGCCGGAGCCCTCCCGCGCCGCCGCGTCGAGCCGGGCCAGCACCGCCGCCACGCTCTCGGCCGAGAAGCAGGAATCGATCACCTCGCGGGCGGCGTGGAGCGGCCCGGGCGGGGGCGCCTCGCTCTCGCCCAGCGCCGCCTCGACCGGCTCCCCCGCGGCGAGCCGCTCCGTGATCGCCTCGAAGGCGGGGGCCGGCGCCGCCCGCGTCGCGAGCCCGAAGGCGAGGCCGTCCCCCGGCCCGACCCGGTCGCCGGTGAGGGCGAGGTAGGTTCCGAAGGCGCCCGGCAGGCGCGGCAGCGCGTAGGTCGCCCCGACATCCGGGAAGAAGCCGATCCCCACCTCCGGCATCGCGAACAGGTAGCGCTCCCCCGCGACGCGGTGCGCGCCGTGCAGCGACAGCCCGACGCCCCCGCCCATCACGATCCCGTCGATCAGCGACACGATCGGCTTGGGGTAGCGGTGGATCAGGGCGTTGAGCGCGTATTCCTCCCGCCAGAAGGCGTCGGGCGCCCGCGGGCCCCGCGCCCGCGCCTCGTCGTGGAGGTGCCGGATGTCGCCGCCCGCGCAGAAGGCGCGCCCGGCGCCGCGCAGCACGATGCGCGTCACCCCGGGATCCGCCAGCCACGCGTCGAGGGCGGCGCGCAGGCGCCGCACCATGCCGAGATCGAGCGCGTTGAGGGCCTGCGGGCGGTTGAGGGTGAGGCACCCCGCCGTCCCCCGCCGCTCGACCAGGACGTGGGTCTCCGCGTCGCCCGCCATATCGCCCGCCATCGGCATCCTTCCTGACCTGCTGGGGCCGTAAACCAGCCGCCGGGGAGTGCGTCAACGCGACGGGCGCGCCCGTTTGCTGCCTGCCATGCGGCCGGGGCCGTCCCGGACGGGTTCCGAGGCGGCGCGGGTCTGTGCTAGGGCTTCATGAGAAGAATGACAGCGGCCCGTGCCCGCGGGTCCGGGAGGTCTCGAATTCGATGTCGCAGATCCAGCCCTTCGTCCGGCCCCTCGCCCGCGACGCCGCCCGGACCGAGACCGCCCCCGGCCTGTCCCTGACCCAGCGGCCGCGCCGCAACCGCAAGGCGGAGTGGTCGCGCCGGCTCGTGCGCGAGACCGTGCTGACCCTCGACGACCTGATCTGGCCGCTCTTCGTCATCGAGGGCGAGCGCCGGCGCGAGCCGGTGCCCTCCATGCCGGGCGTCGAGCGGCTGAGCGTCGACGAGGCGGTGCGCGAGGCCGAGCGCGCGGCCGCCCTGCGGATCCCGGCCATCGCCTTCTTCCCCTACGTCGAGCCCTCGCTGCGGGACGAGACCGGCTCGGAGGCGCTCAACCGCAACAACCTCGTCTGCCGGGCGGTGCGGGCCGTGAAGGCGGCGGTGCCGGAACTCGGCGTGATCACGGACGTCGCCCTCGACCCCTATACCAGCCACGGCCATGACGGGCTCCTCGACGACACCGTGATCGTCAACGACGAGACCGTGGCGCTCCTGGTCGAGCAGAGCCTGATCCAGGCCGAGGCCGGCACCGACGTGATCGCCCCCTCCGACATGATGGACGGGCGCGTCGGCGCGATCCGCGCGGGGCTCGACCGCTCGGGCTTCCGCGACGTGCAGATCATGGCCTACGCGGCCAAGTACGCGAGCGCCTTCTACGGCCCGTTCCGGGACGCGATCGGCACCAGCGCGACGCTCAAGGGCGACAAGCGCACCTACCAGATGGACCCCGGCAACACCGAGGAGGCGCTGCGCGAAGTCGCGCTCGACCTGGAGGAGGGGGCCGATTCCGTGATGGTGAAGCCCGGCCTTCCCTACCTCGACATCATCCGGCGGGTGAAGGAAGGCTTCGGCGTGCCGACCTTCGCCTACCAGGTCTCGGGCGAGTACGCGATGATCGCGGCGGCGGCCCAGAACGGCTGGCTCGACGGCGAGCGCGCCATGATCGAGAGCTTGGTGGCCTTCAAGCGCGCGGGCGCGGACGGCATCTTCACCTATTTCGCGCCGCGGGTCGCGGAGCGCCTGCGGGCCGGGTGAGGACGGCCGTCATCCTCGCCGCGTCGGCGGTCGCCCTCGCGGCCTGCGCGCCCGACCTCGACCCCGCCCAGGAGCGGGTCTGCCGGCGCGTGCTGCCGACCCTGGTGGCGGAGGGCGGGCGGGCGCGGGTGCTCGGCGCCGCGCCCGGGCGCGCGCCCCGCAGCATCCGCATCGACTTCGTCGAGGAGCGCGCCGGGCGCCCGCCCCTCACCCGCTGGGTGGTGTGCCGCTTCTCGGAGATGAGCCGCGTCGATCTCGGCGGGGTGCTGAGCGACCGCGGCCAGGTCGGCGAGGCCGCCCTCTACCTCCTCAAGCACTACTACCTCGACACGCCCGACGCGGCGGCGGCCGAGCCCGCCCCCGGCTGACGCCGCGGCCGGGCGATCGCCCCTGGCCGGTGGGCCGTGCCGACGCGCGCATCGACTCCGCGGGCGGCCGGGATCATTCTGACGGCGGGAATCGCCGCGGATGCGGCGCCGAGCGCGAGGGCGTATCTTGAGCGAACCCTACGTCATCGGCCCGGACGACGTCGCCCGGGCCGCCGAGACCATCCGGGGCCACGTGCTGCGCACGCCGCTGGTGCCGGCGCCGCGCCTGTCGGAGGTCACCGGCGCCCGGGTCTTCGTCAAGCACGAGAACATGCAGGCGACCGGGGCCTTCAAGGAGCGCGGCGCGGCGAACCGCCTGAGCCGGCTCGACGCCGACGAGCGCCGCCGCGGCGTGGTGGCGATGTCGGCCGGCAACCACGCCCAGGCGGTGGCCTATCACGCGAGGCGCCTCGGCATCCCGGCCACGATCGTGATGCCGGCCACGACCCCCCTCGTGAAGGTCGAGAACACCCGCGCCCACGGCGCCACCGTGCTCCTGGAGGGCGAGACGCTGGTCGAGGCGGCCGAGACCGCCCGCGACCTCGTCGAGACGCGGGGCCTCGTCCTGGTCCACCCCTACGACGACCCGGCCGTGATGGCCGGCCAGGGCACGGTCGCCCTGGAGATGCTGGAGGATGCGCCCGACCTCGACTGCCTCGTGGTGCCGATCGGCGGCGGCGGGCTGATGGCCGGGATGGCGGTCGCCGCCTCCGCCCGGCCGGACCTCGACCTCTACGGCGTCGAGGCGGCGTTCTACCCCTCCTTCCTCAACGCGATCGACGGCGGCGCGCGCCCGATCGGCGGGCCGACCCTGGCGGAGGGCATCGCCGTCAAGACGGTCGGGCGGTTCACCCTGCCGATCATCCGCGACCGGGTGCGGGAGATCCTCCTCGTCGGCGAGCCCGAGATCGAGCGCGCGGTGCACGACTACGCCACCCTGCAGCGCAGCCTCGCCGAGGGGGCGGGGGCGGCCGGGCTCGCGGCCCTGCTGGCCCATCCCGACCGCTTCGCCGGGCGCAAGGTCGGCCTCGTGCTCTGCGGCGGCAACATCGACGCGCGGCTCCTGGCCTCCGTGATGGTCCGCGAGCTGGAGCGGGAGGACCGCATCGTCTCCTTCCGCCTGACCGCGAGCGACCGCCCCGGCGTGCTCGGGCGGGTGACCGGGCGCCTCGGCGAACTCGGCGTCAACATCCTGGAGGTGTCGCACGGGCGCCTCCACCTCGACGTGCCGGCCAAGAGCGTGACGATCGACGTGACCATCGAGACCCGCGGCCCCGGCCACACCGCCGAGATCCTGACGACGCTCGCGGCCGAGGGCCTCGATCCGCGCCGCATCGGCCCGCACGGCACCGCCACGGCGACGGCCTGAGCAGACTTGCGCGGGGCAAGTCTGCCGGGAATCTTGCTCCCGCGCCATTCCTGCCGCCGAACCGGCGACCCCCGCCCGATGATGCGAAGGGCGGGTCTTGAGCGAGGCCGGCCGCGACGCCACTTGATCTTCGGAACGCACCCGAGGGAGCGCGGGCGATGGCGAATTCGTGGCAGGGCAACAACTGGCAGGACCCGTCCTGGCAGGGGCAGGGGCAGGGCTGGCAGGGGCAGGGCTACCCGCAGGCCGCGCCCGGCTACGGCACGCCTTTGCCCGTCGCGCACGCCTCGCTGACGCGGCGCTTCCTCGCCTACCTCCTCGACATCGTCTTCATCTTCGGCTTCACCTGCCTGCTCTGGCTCGCGATCGCCTTCCTGGGGGTGATCACCTTCGGCCTCGGCTGGACCCTGTTCGCGATCCTGCCGGCGAGCGGCATCCTCTACAGCGCGATGACCCTGGGCGGGGCCGGACAGAGCACCTACGGCATGCGGATGCTGGGATTGCGCGGCGTGCAGGCGGAGACCGGCGCCCCGGTCGACTGGATCACCGCGGGCGTGCACGCGCTGCTGTTCTACGTGGCGGTCTCGACCTTCCTGCTCTGGCTGTGCGACGTCGGCATCGGTCTCCTGCGGGCGGATCGCCGCACCGGCCACGACCTCGTCGTCGGCCTCGCGATCGTGCGCGTGGCCTGAGCGGGGGCTGGGGATGAGCCGGGAGCTTCGTGCGTGGGGCCTTGTTGAGCCGCCGAACGGGAGTGCTATGGTGGGGTCCGCGGTGCGCGCGCGCCGCCCCAGCGAGCGGTCCCCAGCGTGACGAGCCATCCGCGCGACGCCCCTCAGTTCTACCTCACGGCGCCCTCGCCCTGTCCCTACCTGCCGGGTCAGCACGAGCGGAAGGTGTTCACGCACCTGGTCGGGCGGCGCGCCCGCGACCTCAACGAGATCCTCACCCAGGGCGGCTTCCGCCGCTCGCAGACCATCGCCTACCGGCCGGCCTGCGAGACCTGCCGGGCCTGCGTCTCGGTGCGGGTGGTGGTGGGGGATTTCGAGCCGAGCGCGAGCCAGCGCCGGGTGCTGAAGCGCAACCGGGACCTCGTGGGCCAGCCGCAGCCGAACCGCCCGGCCTCGGAGCAGTACGCGCTGTTCCGCCGCTACCTCGACGCCCGGCACGGCGACGGCGGCATGGTCGACATGACCGTGCTCGACTACGCCATGATGGTCGAGGACAGCCACGTCGAGACGCACCTCGTCGTCTACCGCAAGCGCGGGCCGGACACGGCGATCAACGGCCGCGGGGTCGGGGCGCCGATCGCCGTCTGCCTGACCGACGTCCTCTCGGACGGGCTCTCGATGGTTTATTCCTTCTACGAGCCGTCCGAGGCCGACCGCTCCCTCGGCACCTTCATGATCCTCGACCACATCGAGCGGGCGCGGCTCCTCGGCCTGCCCTACCTCTATCTCGGCTACTGGGTCGAGGGTTCGCGCAAGATGGATTACAAGGCCAAGTTCGGGCCCCAGGAGCGCCTGATGCCGCAGGGCTGGGCGCGGGTGGGCTGAGTTCGCCGAGGGAAGGCAGCCCGGTCGGTCATTCGGCGCGGTGGGGCGGCAGGATCGGGCGCAGGATCTCCCCTGGGCGGGCCGGCAGCGGGGTCGCGTCGCCGGGGCGGCGCACGAGGACGACGCCCCGCGCCGGACCGACCGGCTGGCCGTCGCGCCAGCACCCGAAGTACGCGGTGATGCGGGAGAGGCCTGGCGTCAGGTCCAGCGCGACCGGCGGGACGTCGCGCGTCGTCCCCTCGCCGAGGTTCACGCTCACGACGGAGAACAGCCGCTGGCCGGCGACGATCAGGCGGCGCAGGCAATCGGCCGGCGGACCCGCGCCGCGCTCGATCCGCATCCCGAAGCCGTAGGAGCCCGGAGCCGGCACGGCCAGGAGGGCATTCGCCGTTCCGAGGTAGTTCGCGGGCGCGGCCGCGACGCTCGCGGTCAGGATCGGCCCCATGTCGAGTTGCGCGTCCTCGACCGTGAACCGGCCCGAGGGGGTCGGCGCCACGGTGATCTCCAGGCTCGGGCTCATCTCCACCTTGTGCAGGGTCCCGTACCAGCCCGTCTCGTAGCCGACATAGCCTCCGCCCGCCCGCGCGGCGGGCAGCGGGGCGACCGGCGGCTCGGCGCGCAGGGGCCCGGACGGAAGCGGGCCGGCATGCGGCTCCGCCCAGGGAGGCGGGGCTGGGCGCGCCGGCGCGGGCGCCTCCGCCACCGCGAGGCCGAACCAGAGCGCGGCCGCGACGGCGGCGCCCAGCAGCGGCATCGGCCCGAGCAGGAAGGCGGCCCGATAGGTGCCGTCCCGCTGCCAGAGACGGCGGTGGATGTAGGCGAGCTTGGCAAGGGCCGCGCTCATGCGGCACGCCCCGTCGCCGCCTCGACGTCGGCGGCGGTGAGGGTCGCGAGATCGACGCTGCCGGCACCGAGAAGCGGCCCGATCCTGACCGCCTGCGCCTCCCGCGCGCGTTCGAGCAAGGTTCGGGCGGTCCGGGCATTCGCGAAGCTCGGTCGCGCGCGCTCGCGCGCGAAGGAGGCCCTCAGGCGCGCGTCGCACCCGTCCTCGAAGCGCAGCCCCTCCGCTTCGGCCATCGCCCGGATGATCGCGAGCAGTTCGTCGTCGTAGGGCGCGAAGGCCAGGGTCTTCGTGAAGCGCGAGGGCAGGCCGGGATTGCTGCGCAGGAAGTCCTGCAGCGGTTCCGGGTAGCCCGCGACGATGACGACCAGCCGGTCGCGCTGGTCCTCCATCTCCTTGAGGAGGGTGTCGATCGCCTCCTGGCCGAACGCGTCGCCCTGCCGCGGCGCGAGCGCGTAGGCCTCGTCGATGAACAGCACCCCGTCGAGCGCCTCGGCGATGCGCTGGCGCGTCTTGAGCGCGGTCTGGCCGACATAGCCCGCCACCAGCCCGGAGCGGTCGGTCTCGACGATGTGGCCGCTCTCGAGAACCCCGAGTTCGCGCAGGGCGGCGCCGTACAGGCGGGCGACCACGGTCTTGCCGACGCCCGGCGGGCCCGTGAACACCATGTGCAGGGAGAGGGGGCTGACCCGCATCCCCGCGTCGCGGCGGGCGGCCTCGACCTTGAGGCGCTCGATCAACGTGCGGAGTTCCGCCTTCACCTCGGCGAGGCCGATCAGCCGGTCGAGCGAAGCGACGGCCTCGTGCGGGCCGGTCGGGACGACGCGGAAGGCGCCCGGGCGCGTGCCGGCGACAAGCGGCCAGAGCCGCATCACGCGCGAGACCGCGCAGGCATTCGCATCCGCGACCAGGGTTGCGAGCGAGCCGTAGCCCAGCCAGGCCGGGACGGTCGGCGTGATGCGGAACACCGACAGGATGGACAGGCCCACCATCGCGAGCATGCACAGGCTGACGACCGGTGTCGGACCGAGCTGGTCGCGAAGCCACCTCAAGGGCTTAGCCATCGGCGCGGCCGCAGCGCGCGGAGGGGCGCCACGTCACCGGCTGGGTCGCCTCGCCCGCTCCCGGCGGGACCTGCCACGCCGGCATCAGCGCGAGGGTCGCGGCGCCGCCCGCGCGGAAGACCGCGAGGGTGCCGCGTCCCGCCTCGTAGGGTGCCGGATAGGGGATCGCGACGCGGCGCGGGGCATCGGGCAGGCTGAAGGCGGGAGAGACGTAGGGGCCCGACCGCAGCCGGATCGACCCCGCCGCCGCCTTCGGTGCGCGCACGATCGACACCCAGGCGAGCCTCACGGCGCAGCGTTCGCGCCGCTGCCGGATCTGCGCGACCAGGGGATCCGACGGGTCGAGCGTCGCCACGGCATCCTGAAGATCCTCCGGGGCGACCTCGTCGAGGAGGCTCACCGACGCGGCGTCTGGACCGGTCGCCTGCCGCGTGGCGGGCAGGATCCAGAACCAGCCGAGGAGCGCGGTCAGCACCGCGACCGCGGCGGCCGGCCCGGCACCCGGCCATCCGGCCGCCTCCCGACCCGCCGCGCGGGCATTCCCGTCCGGTCCGGCCAATCCAGCCATGCTCCGCATCCCGAAGACAGCGCCTCGCCGCGGCGACGCATCCCAACTGCCGCAACGTCAAGTTAGGGCATGCGGTCGCCTCGCGGGTCAAGGCGGTTCGCGGCGGCGCGGCGGCGCGTTGAGCCCCTCCCCGCCCCGTGCTACCCGCGCCCGCATGCTCAGATCCTTCCGCATGCGAGGCGCCCGATGATCCCCCGTTACAGCCGCCCCGAGATGACGGCGATCTGGTCGCCGGAGACGCGCTTCCGGATCTGGTTCGAGATCGAGGCGCACGCCACCACGGCGCTCGCCGAGATCGGCGTCGTGCCGAGGGAGGCCGCGGAGACGATCTGGGAGAAGGGCCGCGACGCGGTCTTCGACGTGGCGCGCATCGACGAGATCGAGCGCGTCACCAAGCACGACGTGATCGCGTTCCTGACCCACCTCGCCGAGATCGTCGGGCCGGAGGCCCGCTTCGTCCACCAGGGCATGACCTCGTCGGACGTGCTCGACACCTGCCTCAACGTGCAGCTGGTGCGCGCCACCGACCTCCTCCTGGCGGATCTCGACGGGCTGCTCGCCGCCCTGCGGCGCCGGGCCTTCGAGCACAAGCTCACCCCGACCATCGGCCGCTCGCACGGCATCCACGCCGAGCCGGTCACCTTCGGGCTGAAGCTCGCCCAGGCCCACGCGGAATTCGCCCGCGCCCGCGAGCGGCTCGTCGCGGCCCGGCGCGAGGTCGCGACCTGCGCGATCTCGGGCGCCGTCGGCACCTTCGCCAATATCGACCCGCGGGTCGAGGAATACGTGGCCGAGAAGATGGGCCTGACGCCCGAGCCCGTCTCGACCCAGGTCATCCCCCGCGACCGCCACGCCATGTACTTCGCGACGCTCGGCGTGATCGCCTCCTCGATCGAGCGGCTGGCGATCGAGGTGCGCCACCTGCAGCGCACGGAGGTGCTGGAGGCGGAGGAGTACTTCTCCGAGGGCCAGAAGGGCTCCTCGGCCATGCCGCACAAGCGCAACCCGGTCCTGACGGAGAACCTGACCGGGCTCGCCCGCATGGTGCGCGCCTACGCGCTGCCGGCGATGGAGAACGTCGCCCTCTGGCACGAGCGCGACATCTCGCATTCCTCGGTCGAGCGGATGATCGGGCCGGACGCCACCGTCACCCTCGACTTCGCCCTGGCGCGGCTCACCGGGGTGATCGACAGGCTGCTCGTCTATCCGGACAACATGCAGCGCAACCTCGACCGGCTCGGCGGCCTCGTCCACTCGCAGCGCGTGCTGCTGGCCCTGACCCAGGCCGGCCTGTCGCGGGAGGACGCCTATCGGCTCGTGCAGCGCAACGCGATGCCGGTCTGGCGCGGCGAGGGCGAGTTCCTGACCCTGCTCAAGGCCGATCCGGAGGTGAGCGCGGCGCTCTCGCCCGAGGCGATCGAGGCCTGCTTCGACCTCGGCTACCATTACAAGCACGTCGACACGATCTTCCGCCGCGTCTTCGGCGAGAGCTGAGGGCCGCTCGGCCCCCCGGGGACGCCCCTCCCCGAGCCCCGGGGCGGCGCAACCGCCTCCCCCGCATGCCGGAGGCCCGCGGAATGCGCTTGCGGCGGGATCGTCTCCGATGCTTGAAGGAAAAGCTGCCCCGCAGGACCATCACCCATGTCGCGCATCGTCTACGTCAACGGCCGCTTCCTCCCCTACGCCGAGGCGGCGATCCCGATCATGGATCGCGGCTTCCTGTTCGCGGACGGGATCTACGAGGTCAGCGCGGTGCTGAACGGCCGGCTCGTCGACAACGCGGCGCATCTCGACCGCCTCGACCGCTCGCTCCGGGAGATCGGCATCGCCAATCCCTTCGATCAGGAGGGCTGGACCGCCCTGGAGGAGGGGCTCGTGGCGCGCAACGGCCTCAAGGAAGGCCTCGTCTACATGCAGGTCACGCGCGGCGTCCACGAGCGGGACTTCCCCTTCCCGCCCGCCGGCACGCCCCCGACCGTGGTGATGTTCACGCAGGAGAAGAGCGTCGCGGCCAACCCCCTGGCCGAGCGCGGCGCCAAGGTGATCTCGGTCGAGGACCTGCGCTGGAAGCGCCGGGACATCAAGTCGGTGGCGCTCCTCGCGCAGGTGCTGGCCAAGCAGCAGGCGGCGGCGGCCGGCGCCAACGAGGCCTGGATGCACGAGGACGGCTTCGTCACCGAGGGCGGCTCCTCCACGGCCTTCATCATCACGGAGGACGGGCGCATCGTCACCCGGCCGCTCTCGACCGCGATCCTGCCCGGCATCACCCGCGAGGCCGTGATCCGCCTCGCCGCCGAGGCCGGCCTGACCATCGAGGAGCGCCCCTTCTCCCTCGACGAGGCGCTGCGGGCCGCGGAGGCGTTCTTCACCAGCGCCTCGGCCCTGGTGATGCCGGTGGTCGAGATCGACGGCCAGCGCGTCGGCGGCGGCCAGCCCGGGCCCCACACCCGCCGCCTGCGCGGGCTCTACCTGGAGATGGCGACCGCCTGAGGTCCCGCGCCGGCCTCCTGAGCTTTGCCGGAACCGGACGGCGCCCCGCCCGGTTTCCCTGGCGAGACCTCAGGAGAGAGAGATGCCGAAGCTGACGCACGGTGCCGTGCTCGCGCTCGCCGCGCTGATGGGCACCGCGGGCCTCACCACCGCGGGCTTCACGACCGCGGGCTTGGCCCAAACGCCCGGCGCGCCGCTCCAGGGGCGGGACACCTCGCCCCTGCCGCCGCCGAACGAGCGCATCCCCGAGAAGATGCGCCCGCCCTCCGATACCGACGCGACCGGCTCGACCCTCAGCGACAGGCTGGAGAGGTCGGACGGCGTGCTGAAGCCGCCGACCTCCGCCACGCCCGACATGACCGTGAAGCCGCCGGTGCCCGACCCGAACTCCACCCGGGTGATCAGGCCGGGCGACCTGCCGGGCAACGGGCCGGCGACCGAGGCCAAGTAGGCGCGAGGCCAAGCAGGCGAGGCCAAGTAGGCGAGGCCAAGTAGGCGAGGCCAAGTCGGCGAGGCCAAGTCGGCGCGAGGCCGAGCAGGCGGGTCGGGCGGCGCGCGGCGTTCCCCGGCCTTCCTTGATTTCCCGGCCCGGATCGCCCAAGACCGCCCGATGCGACAGCCCCGGCCCGCCGCCGGGGCTGTCCGTCTGCGTGCACAGGATCGGATCAGAGGATGGCGAACGTCGTCGTCGTGGGCGCCCAGTGGGGCGACGAGGGCAAGGGCAAGATCGTCGACTGGCTCGCCGAGCAGGCCGACGTGGTGGTGCGCTTCCAGGGCGGCCACAATGCCGGCCACACGCTCGTGATCGACGGGGTGACCTACAAGCTGTCGCTGCTCCCCTCCGGCGTCGTGCGCGGCGGGACGCTCTCGGTGATCGGCAACGGGGTCGTGGTCGATCCCTGGCACCTCGTCGACGAGATCGCGCGGATCGGCACGCAGGGCGTCTCGATCACGCCCGAGACCCTGCGCATCGCGGACAACGCGACCCTGATCCTGCCGCTGCACCGCGAGCTCGACCATTTCCGCGAAACCGCCAACGCCACCCTGAAGATCGGCACCACGAAGCGCGGCATCGGCCCGGCCTACGAGGACAAGGTGGGGCGGCGCGCCATCCGGGTGGTCGACCTCGCCGACGAGGCGCTCCTCGGCGCCAAGATCGAGCGGCTCCTCGCCCACCACAACGCCCTGCGGCGCGGCCTCGGCATCGAGGAGGTGGACGGGGCGGCGCTCAAGGCCGAGCTCCTCGCGATCGCTCCCAAGATCCTGCCCTACGCCGACACGGTGTGGGTGCTCCTCGACGAGGCGCGGCGCGGCGGCCAGCGCATCCTGTTCGAGGGGGCACAGGGCGCGCTCCTCGACGTCGATCACGGCACCTACCCCTACGTCACGTCCTCGAACATCGTCGCCGCGCAGGCCGCGACCGGGTCGGGCCTCGGCCCCTCGGCGATCGGCTACGTGCTCGGCATCGTCAAGGCCTACACGACCCGGGTGGGCGAGGGCCCCTTCCCGACCGAACTCACCGACGCGATCGGCGAGAAGATCGGCGAGCGCGGCCGCGAGTTCGGCGTGGTCACGGGCCGCAAGCGCCGCTGCGGCTGGTTCGACGCCGCCCTCGTCCGCCAGACCGTGCGCACCTCCGGCATCGACGGGATCGCGCTCACCAAGCTCGACATCCTGGACGGGTTCGAGACGATCAAGATCTGCACCGGCTACCGCCTCGACGGCAGGCTGATCGACCACCTGCCGGCGAGTCAGGCGGACCAGGCCCGGGTCGAGCCGGTCTACGAGACCATCGACGGCTGGTTCGAGACCACCGCGGGCGCGCGCTCCTGGGCCGAACTGCCCGCCCAGGCGATCAAGTACGTGCGGCGCATCGAGGAGCTGATCGGCGCCACGGTCGCCCTGCTGTCGACCTCGCCCGAGCGCGACGACACCATCCTGGTCCACAATCCCTTCGAGGATTGAGGCCGGTCGGCTTTGCCCTTCGAGGATTGAGGCCGGTCGGCTTTGCGGCCGGGTGTGGCGCCGCGAAGCTTGACGCGGCCGCTCTGCCGCGACATGGCAGGCGCCGGATCATGGCAGATTACTATCCCCTGCTCGCCCGGGCGCTCGACGCGCTGCCCGACCGCTCGCCGGACATGCGCGAGGCGGTCTACGAGCGCGCGCGCGCGGCCCTGACCGGGCAGCTGCGCTCCCTCGACCCTCCCCTCTCCGAGGAGGACATCGACGCGGAGCGCCGCTCCCTCGACGCCGCGATCGGCCGGCTCGAGGACGAGTTCGGCGCGAAGGTGCCCGAGCCTGCCGCCGCGGCCGCCGTCCCCGGCGAGGCGCCCGCGGCGGCGGTCGCGCCGGCGGCGGAGCCGCCTCCCCCGTCCGAGCCCGACCTGCCCGAGCCCGGGCCCCCGGTCGCCCTGAAGCTGCCCGAGCCCGAGCGCCCGCGCCCGGTCGAGACCGCGGCGGACCTCGCCCCCGACGATTCGCCGGCCCGGCAGCGGCCGCGCATCGACGTGGTGCGGCCCAAGGGGGACCGCTCGCGCCTGTTGCGCAACGGCATCGTGGCGGCGGCGCTGGCGGCCGTGATCGGCGCCATCGCGGCGGCGGCCTGGTCGCTGCGCGACACCCCCGCGACCGTGCAGTCGAAGATCAGCGAGAACGCCGCCGAGCGCCCGCCCGAGCCGCAGGATTCCAAATTCGCCGACCGCGTCGGGGGCGAGCGCGCGCCGGCCGCGCCCCCCGTGGCGGCGGCGGCCCCGCCGCCGACCCGCGCCGGCGCCCCCGACATCACCATCGCCCAGCGCGCCACCCTCTACGAGGAGGCCGGCGGACCGAATAACGGGCCGCGGGCGGCCGCCGGCCAGGTGGTCTGGCGCCTCGATGCGGTCAATGCCGGCCAGGGTCAGCCGCTGCAGACGGTGGTCCGCGCCACCGCGGAAGCGCAGGAGGCCGGCCTGACCGTGGCCATGGTGATCCGCCGCAACACCGACGCGACCCTGCCGGCCTCGCACGTGATCGAGCTGACCTTCACCCCGACCGACCCCTCGCGCAATGTCCGCGACGTCGGCCTGCTGCAGTTCAAGGACGACGAGAGCGCCCGCGGCTCCCCGGTCTCCGGCCTGCCGGTGCCCGTGCGCGAGAACATCTTCCTGATCGGCCTCTCGAACCTCAAGGGCGACATCGAGCGCAACACCGACCTGATGCTGCGGCGCAACTGGATCGACCTGCCGATCCGCTACGCCTCGGGCGGGCGGGCGATCCTGACCTTCGAGAAGGGCAGCGCCGGCGACCGGGTGATGCGCGAGGCCTTCGAGCAGTGGAAGTGAGCCGCGCGGCGTCGCACGGCCCGCCGGGCACGGCCTGATCCGCTTCCCGGACGGTCACGTCCGGACAACGTCCGACACGCCCGTGCGGCGCCTGAGCGAAACCCAAATCCGCATGGCGACGCAATCCGTCGGATCTCGTACGACCCGTCGCGACGCGCCCCAGGGCGCTTCGCGCCGTCGCGGAACGGCGCCGCCGGCGGAAGGTCTCTAGGCCGGCACGCTCGTCCGCGCGGTCTCGCGGCTGGCGAGGTTGCGCTTCACGGCGTCCTGAACCTTCTCGAACGCCCTGACCTCGATCTGGCGCACCCGCTCGCGGGAGACGCCGAACTCGCTCGACAGGTCCTCCAGGGTGATCGGCTCCTCGGCGAGGCGCCGGGCCTCGAAGATGCGCCGCTCGCGCGGGTTGAGCACGCTGAGCGCGTCCCGCAGGGCGGCGAGGCGGTTCTGCCCCTCCTCCTCGCGGGCGAGCACGGCTTCCTGGCTCGGGCTGTCATCCACCAGCCAATCCTGCCACTCGCCCTCGCCCTCCTCGCGCAGGGGGGCGTTGAGCGAGGCGTCGCCGCTGAGGCGGCGGTTCATCTCGATCACGTCCTGCTCGGGCACGCCGAGGCGCGTGGCGATCTGCTTCACCTGCTCGGGGCGCAGGTCGCCCTCGTCGAGGGCCGAGATGCGGCCCTTCGCCTTGCGCAGGTTGAAGAACAGCTTCTTCTGGTTCGCGGTCGTGCCCATCTTCACGAGCGACCACGAGCGCAGGATGTATTCTTGAATCGCCGCCTTGATCCACCACATGGCATAGGTGGCCAGGCGGAAGCCCTTGTCGGGGTCGAAGCGCTTCACGGCCTGCATCAGGCCGACATTGCCCTCGGACACGACCTCGCCGATCGGCAGGCCGTAGCCGCGATAGCCCATCGCGATCTTGGCGACGAGGCGCAGGTGGGACGTGACCAGCTTGTGGGCCGCCTCGCGGTCTCCGTGCTCGCGCCAGCTCTTGGCGAGCATGTACTCCTCCGTCGGCTCCAGCATTGGGAAGCGACGGATCTCGTCGAGATAGCGGGACAGGCCCCCCTCATTGGCGAGCACCGGCAGTGCAGCAGCCATTCAAACCTCCTGGAAGCTCCCCGGCGAGGGCGAGCGCGAACGGCCTCCGAGCGGCCGGCCGTCCGAACGGCCTTTATAGCAGGCCGGGGCGCCGGCGGGTAGCGACGGACGGGTGGTCCGCCGCGATCAACGCGCAACCCTCGGGTTGGTGCATGCGTCGCGATGCGCCGCGCCGCCGCCGGCGTTGGGGCGGCGGAGGCGCGGGAGCGTGCCGCTGCGGCGCTCAGACGCGGGCCGCGCCCCCGGCATGCGGGCCGAGCGCCGCGACGAGCCGCGCGAGGTCGGCGGGCAGCGGGCTCTCGAAGCGCAGGACCGCGTGGCTGCGCGGATGGACGAAGCCCAGCACGGCCGCGTGCAGCGCCTGCCGGCCGAGGGCGTCGAGGGCCTCCCGCGCCTCCGGATCGAGGCGGGCGGCCTTGGTGCGGAAGGCCGCCCCGTAGGTTCTGTCGCCGAGCAGCGGGTGACCGCGATGCGCGAGGTGGACGCGGATCTGGTGCGTGCGTCCCGTCTCCAGCCGGCAGCGGATCTGACCGACCGGCTCGCGCGCCCCGAGGACGGCCTCGGTGCGGTAATGCGTGACCGCATGGCGGCCCTGCTCCGGGCGCACGACCGCGATCTTCTCGCGGTTGCGCTCGGAGCGCGCCAGGGCGGCGTCGATCGTGCCGTTGCGGGGCGCGGGCACGCCCCAGACCAGGGCGAGGTAGGCGCGCTCCAGCATGCCCGAGCGCCCGTGATCGGCGAATTGCAGGCTCAGGCCCGCATGGGCGAGGTCGTTCTTGGCGACGACCAGGAGGCCGCTCGTGTCCTTGTCGAGGCGGTGCACGATGCCGGGCCGGCGCACCCCGCCGATGCCCGAGAGGCTGGCCCCGCAATGGGCGATCAGGGCGTTGACGAGGGTCCCGTCCGGATGTCCGGGCGCCGGATGCACGACGAGGCCGGCGGGCTTGTCGATCACGATGAGGTCGTCGTCCTCGTAGACGATGGCGAGATCGCGCGCCTGCGCCGCGGGCGTCGCCGGCAGGGCCTGCGGCACCGCGACCGCCACGCGCTGCCCGCCCGCGACCTTCACGGCCCCGTCCCGGATCTCCGCCCCGTCGAGGCGCACCCCGCCCTCGCGGATCAGTCCCTGGAGGCGGTTGCGCGAGAGGTCGGGCCACAGGCGGGCGAGCGCGCGGTCGAGGCGCTCGGGCGCCCCGCCTGCCGGAATCTCCGAGACCCTGACCTCGTTCTCCACCCTGCACTCCCGTCGAAAAGCGTCCGCCCGCTGCGTTTTCAGGCTTGTGCAGCCGGGAGCCCGTCGCTATACCCCCGCTCACCGCTCGGGCAAGCTCCCATCGTCTAGCGGTCTAGGACGTCGCCCTCTCACGGCGAAAACAGGGGTTCGAGTCCCCTTGGGAGCGCCATATCTATCAAGCACTTAGCTTGTACTGGCCTGAGGCGTGTCCAACGCATGTCCCATATATGTGCATGGACAGAGGTGGACCTGGTCCCTGTTCAGTTTCATGTCAGAATGCCGATCGCTCTCAGCCCCGAGCCCTCCGGCTATCACGTCTGAAGACGGGTCCAGCGGTCCTCAATAGCCTTCTGCCTTAGCAGCCCAACTATATCGGCGAGATCGGGACGGTCCGGTTCTCCGTGCTCCGGTATCTTGTCCAGCGCATGGTGGGCGGGAGCCTGCACGCCATCGAGGGTGGTTGGCCGGATCGTGAGCACCTTCTCACGTTAGCGACTCGCGATGGCCAAGCTGCCCCCGAAGCGCTCAGCCGCTTGGTGCCGGGAGATGCCGGCCTCCACGGTCTGGACTACGCGCTGACGCCAATCGGCGGACAGGGCTGAGGACCTCGGCGTTCTCCTTTGCCGACCAACCACTCACCCTGCTACCCGTTTCATTCTGCTTGGACGGCGCGTTAGAGGTGCGGTAGCGCCATTGCGGAAGTGGGGCGAAACAGCGCCGGGAGCTCATGCGTGGCCGTCATGCGACGTGCCGCGGGCGTCCGCTTGGCCGAACGCGGACGATCAGGCGGGCCAGCGGGCGAGGTGGGGCTGCGCCCTGATACCGTCGCGGATGTGGACGTGGGGCGCGCCGCGCGCCTCCGTCCTGGCGGGATCGGCCCCACCAAGGAGGTGACCAAGTAGGCATGATAATTGGGGCAGCCTCTGCTACGGCATCGCTGCCCCAGGATGACACCGTCAGTTCTCGTCATCAGGAGCCATCCACACCATCAAGCTCATTGTTGGTTGACCATTGCTGGTCATTCCGAGCGACATACATTCATCCCCGAAATCAGGGGTGACAGTGATGAAGATCACGCTCTGGGGTTTCAGCGGCTCAACCTACGTCCGCACGGTCCGGATGCTGCTCTCCGAGAAGGGGGTGAACGGCTACGAGCAGGTGCCCGTCGACGTGCTCAAGGGGGAGCCGAAATCGGCGGAGCACCTCACCCGCCATCCTTTCGGCAAGGTGCCGGTGGTGGACGTCGACGGCTTTCGCGTCATTGAGACCGCAGCCATCACGCGCTACCTCAACACCGTGCTGCCCGGCCCATCCCTAGTGCCGGCGGACCTGAAGGACGAAGCACGCACGGACATGGTGATGAGCATCGTCGATTCGTGCGGGGCAACATCGACGTCACGGTGACCGTCATCTCCGCATGACGAGGAGGGTAGGGTGACGCTGAACCGGCATTGCATCGCCTGGGACGATATCTCGGAGGAGCGCGCGCCAACTGGCGTCGCCAAGCGCGTGCTCCCGGGCGAAGGTGCCTCTCTTGTCATGATGCGTGTGCCCGCCGGCACGAAGGCCGGACGCCACAGCCACCCGTACGAGCAGTTCGTGCAGGTGATCGCGGGCTCGGGAACCCTCGAAACGGAGCAGGGCCAGCGTCTCTTCGGGCCGGGCCAGGTGTTCCACTTCCCCGCGGGCGCGTGGCACGCTGCCTCCTTCGACAGCGACACCGTCTTGATTGAGACCAACCTGCAGCTTTAGGCCGGCTACGCGACGTCGCGCTCACATGATGAGGGCGCATCTCATCCGACACATTGCGGAGTTGAAACCGCACCTCCACCCCGGCAAGTCCGACGCGGCCGTGCGCGCGATCCTGGACAGGATGCGGAGGCTCTCGTGCAAGAGGACAAGGTCGAGCTGTGTGGGCTCGGCTCATTCAAGACGAAGCTCCGCGAGACCCGCCAGGGGGTGGTCCTCGGACCGGCGAAAGGTTGCAGACGGCCAGCAAGCGGCTGTGCTCGCCCTCCCGCGCGAGGCCGACCCGTTCGCGTAAGCGCGGCGTATGGAACCAGGGACCTGGGAGGTCTCCGCCCTTTTGATGACGGTGCTACGCACGTCCAAGGCTTCGACTCTCCAGAATTACTTCGGTAGTGCAATAGTATAAATTATTTCGCAAATAGATTTATCCAATCAACTACTCCATCGACGGACCGAAATTCTTCAACGGCGTGCGCTCGTGCCTCGGGGATCGCATCACGAGCCATAGTCGTGAGTGCGTGTCCCGGACCGAGTTCCAGCACCGTTTGCGCACCATACTCGCGGCATGCTTCCAGACAGGCGGCCCAGTCGATCGTGTGCGAGATCTGCCGTGCCAGCTTGGCAACGCCCAATCGGAGGTCAAACACGGGCGCCCCATCAAGGCCACTGATCAGCCGCGGGGCGCCCGGGGGCGGACGTCGCAGGCTCTCCCGCCCAAAAACCTCTTCGAAGCGCCGGCTTGCCTCGATCAGGAACGGCGTGTGCGACGGGGTTTGCACCGGCAGAACGACGGCGCGTAATGCGCCGGCTGCACGTGCCTCTGTGCACAGGGCATTGAGCGCGCCCGCCGCGCCGCCAACCACCGCGCTGTCGGCGGCGTTGCGGATGGCCAGGTGACAGCTGTGCCGCTCGGCAAGCCCGTCGATGACCGCGAGGCTCAAGCCCCGGATCCCGGCAAGCCCGAACCCCTCGGGCGCCGCCGCGTCCATAGCCTCCGCGCGGGCGGCCGCGAGGCGCAGGATGGCTTCCGGGTCGAGGCGGCCCGCACAGCCCCAGGCCGCAAGATCGCCGATGCTGTAGCCCGCGACGATCACGCGGACCGGGCGCGCCGCCTCGACGATCGTCCACCCCACCAAGGCAGCGGCGCAGCAGAGGATCTGCCCGGTACGGTTGTCGTGTAGGTTCGCCCCCGCAGTCTGGACAAGCGCTCGCGGGTCGCTCCCGAGCACGCGGGCGGCTGCCGCGAAGACCGGCTCGGCGGCCGGCCACTCGGCCGTGAGGTCGAACATGCCGGGATGCTGGCCCCCCTGGCCCGAGAGGAGCACAGCGAGAGTCACGCCGTCGCCTCGATGCCATCGACGAACAGCGTCATGGCGAGGAGATCCGCGGCGCCGCCGGGGCTGAGATTGCGGGCCACGAAGGCGCGGTGCAGCGCCTCCGCGCGGTCACGCCAATCGGGCTGCGCCACGCCCCCCTCAGCAATGAACCGCGCGGCTTGCGTCCGTGCGAAGGCGTAGCCCTCCGGCCCACCCCGATGCAGGAGGTTGGTGTCTTCGAGATGCGCGATCAGGGAGAGGCAGGTCTCGACGCACGCGGCGTCAGGATCGTCCGGACGCAGCCGTCGGCCGCGGCGCAGGGCCGGCAAGCCGACCTGGTAAAGGGATGGGAAGCCCGCAGCGGCCTCGGCCGGCGCGCCGCCGATGCCGTGGCGGCGACGCGCCCGCGCGCCGGGAGCATGCAGCAGGACCGGACCGTTGAGGATCGCTTCGCCGTAGCGCTCCCGCACGAGGCGGCCGAGCGCCCCTGCGCCGGCTCCCGGCAGGGCGCCGGCCGCTGCGCAGAGGAGGCCGAGCCCGAAGATGGCCCCACGATGCGTGTTCACGCCCCCCGTCGCCGCCCGCATCGCCGCCTCCGCGACGAGGCCAATGCGGCGCAGAGCCGGCATCGGCGCTCCTGCCGCTCCCGCGAGCGCGAGGTCGGCGAAGAAGGGCGCGATCGCCGCGGCGCTCGCCCGGAACGTGCTCGCGTCCATGTCCGCGTGGCTACCGGCATCGACAGGACTGACTAGGCCAGGCTTCGGGTAGGTGTCGAGTTCGGACCGAAGAGCCGCCGCAGCCGCCCTCGCGATCTCGAGGACGGCCGCGCCGAGATCGTCGTCCGCACGTGGAGAGAGGACCGGGAGCGCGCTCATTCAGGGTCTCCCGCCAGGATCGAGCCGGCCTTGCGCATGGCAAGACGATCGCGGTGCTTGACGAGCACGGCATCGCCCGGGGCGGCGGCGTGCAACTCGCGCCAGTTCACGCCGCCCCCGTCGGGCAGCAGGATCTCGCCGTCAAGGCGCATCGGCGCCTGCGCCTCGATCGCCGCGATGCCGCCGAGGAGCCCGCGCGGGACCGCTCCTGCCACAGGCCAGAGCAGGTCGAGATCCGAGGTCTCTGATAGGTAGGGAAGGCCCGTCAGGCTTTGCCAGAGCAGGCTGCCGAACGGGCGGGGAACGAGGTCGTGGCGCTCGCCGAGTGCCACGACCGCCGTAAGCGTCGCCGCCCAAGGTCTCGGACAGGCACCGCGCGCTTCGGACAGGGCCATCCAGGACCTTGGCCGGACCGAAGCGGGCGGGAGTGCGAGACCGATGCGGCGCTTGCCGTCCCGCGGCGGCAGCGGCAGGCCGACCGGCACCAGCCCCTCCTCCCCTGGGTGGGACCGGCGCAGGATGACCGGGCGTCGCATCTGCGCCCATTCGGCCACGTGCGGCACGCCCTCAATGTCTGGCCGGCCAGCTAACACGCCCGCCCAGGCCTGCGGCTCCACGTCGAGGAGGTCGTGGCGCCGGTAGACCTCAGCCAAGGGCAGCGTCCCGCACCACCTGCGCGGCGATCTCCTCGGCAAGCGGCCGCCCCCCGCGCTCGCGCCCAACGCGGTCGCGCGCGTCGCGCTCCGGCATCGCGTCGATCACGGCGGCGATCTGGGGCCCGAGCGGACGCTGCGGGTCGAGCACCGCTTGTACGGCGCCGGTCCGCACCATGTTGTCGAGGCCGGGCGCGAACACGGGTGTGTCCTTGGCCATCGCCTCCAGCCGGTCGAGGGGCAGCTTCGTCACCCGAGCGACCGAGGGCAGGTCCATCACGCTCGGGTTCGCCCCCGGCAGTCCGACGAGGACCCGGGTCGCGAGCGCCGTCGCGATGAAGGCGCCTGCCGCCGAGTGCCCATAGATCAGCCCGACCGTGGGGTGGCCTTTCTGGTCAGCGAGCAGCAGGGTTTTGGCGAGGTGCGCGAGGTACTCGTTGAGGCCGAGCAGCTCGTCGCGCCGGCTCATGCGCTGGCTGTCGGAGTCGATCGCCACCAGGATCGGCGTGCGCTCGCCCCGGCGCACCACGTCGAGGACGTGACCTGCGAGGTGGCAGGCGCCCTCGACGCCGAGGGCTACGTCGCCGTCGATGCCGATCACCGCGAGCCGACCGCCGCGGAACGGTCCCTCACCACTCACGAGCCCGTCCGACACCGCGACGGCATGGCCCTCGGGGAATAGCGAGGAGAGGATTTCAGCGAGCGTCATGGGTGGTCTCCGCGAGGCTGGCCAGAAGGGCGTCGAACTCGGCCGTCGTCATTCCGGGCACCGTGGCCGGATCGTTCACTCCGAGGCGCGCCCAGATCTCGGTGCCGTCGCGGCAAGCACTGAAGCGTTCCAGGCGCTTCTCCAGTCGTGCCTGCTCGGCCTCGAGCGTCGCGAGGTCGAAGGCCGGCGCGCGCGCTATCAGGGCGAGGGCCACCCGCCGGAAGGCCACGACCGTGTCGTCCGCAAAGGCGTCCGCGCCGCCCGTGAGGCGCCGGTGCTTGCCGCCCATCGTGCGCCAGACCAGCGCCCGGTCGCGGGAGTCGAACTCCTCTGCTCCCTTGTTCGTCTCGATCACCTCCGGCCCCGAGACGCTGATGCGCCCGCCCTCCGAGACTGCGAGCCGCGAGCAGGTGGCCGCGATCAGCCCGCCCCCGCCATAGGCCCCGGCTCTCCCACCGATCAGCCCGATCACCGGCACGCCCGCCGCGCGCACCTCCGTGATGGCGCGCATCACCTCGGCGATGGCGGTCTCGCCGGCATTGGCCTCCTGTAGGCGCACGCCGCCGGTGTCGAACAGGATCAGCACTGCTGCAGGCTTTTGCGCCAGAGCCGCGCGCAGCAGCCCGACGAGCTTGGCGCCGTGCACCTCACCGAAGGCTCCGCCCATGAAGCGGCCCTCTTGCGCGGCGGCGAGGACGGGCTTTCCGTCAAGGCGGCCCGCCCCGACGACCATGCCGTCGTCGAAGGCGCGCGGCAGATCGAAGAGTGGCAGGTGCGGGCTCATCCGGCGCTGCTCGGGGCCGATGAACTCGCGGAAGCTGCCTGCGTCGAGCAGGCCGTCGAGGCGGGCGCGGGCGCTCGCCTCGTACCAGCTCGCGGTCGTGGGGTCGGTGATCCGCTCGCTCACGTCAGGCCTCCATCAGCCGGGCGCCCTGGAGCAGGCGCAGGGACACGGTGTCGGGGCGCGCGCCCCCGTCGTTGATGGTGATGCGCAGGCCGCCCGGTTCGGCGCGGGCGACGAAGTCGGCGACCACCGCCGCCCAGACCTCGCCGTAGCCGTGGATCGAGGTCTGGATCTCGACCGTGCAGTCGGTCGGCGGCAGCACGCGCTCCAGCAGCACTTCGAGGTTGCCGGAGGCGACCACGCCGGTGATGGCCTGCGCCTTGGCGCCCGGCAGCGCGCGGCGCGTGGTGTGTCGGAAGCTCAGCTTTTCCATCGCGGCCTCACCAGTTGCGGAACTTCGCCGGCGGCTCGTAGAGTCCGCCGGACCAGTGCACGAGATCCTTGATCGACTTGGCCGCCAGCAGGGAGCGGTCGGCGTCGAGGGGTTCGATGCCGAGATCCTCCGGACGGCGCACGATGCCGCGCTCGCGCAGGCGCTCGACCATGGCCCGGTCGCGCTTGCGGCCGATCTCGGTGTAGCCCGCCACCCCGCGGATCGCCTGCTCGCGCTCGTCCGCCGTGCGGCAGAGCAGGAGGTTGGCGATGCCCTCCTCGGTGACGATGTGGGTGACGTCGTCGGCGTAGACCATCACGGGGGCGAGCTCGAGCCCGAGCTTCTTGGCGAGGTCGAGGGCGTCGAGGCGCTCAACGAAGGCCGGCACGAGCTTGTCGCCGAAGGTCTCGACGATCTGCACCACGAGCTTGCGCCCGCGCATCAGGGCTGGGTCTCCGGTCACCAGCGCCTCCCGTCCCGCCTTCATCCAGGTGTCGGAGGGGTGGCGCCGCCCGTGCGGGTCCGAGCCCATGTTGGGCGCGCCGCCGAAGCCGGCCACCCGCGACTGCGTCACCGTCGAGGAATGGCCCGAGAGGTCGATCTGCAGAGTTGAGCCGATGAAGAGGTCGCAGGCGTAGAGCCCGGCGGTCTGGCAGAAGGCGCGGTTCGAGCGCAAGGAGCCATCCGCGCCGGTGAAGAAAATGTCGGGCCGCTCGCGGATGTAGCGGTCCATGCCGACCTCGGAGCCGAAGCAGTGGATCTGTTGAACCCAGCCCGACTCGATCGCCGGGATCAGGGTCGGGTGGGGGTTGAGCGCCCAGTGGGTGGCGATCTTGCCCTTCAGCCCGAGCCGCTCGGCGTAGGTCGGCAGCAACAGCTCGATCGCCGCGGTGCCGAAACCGATGCCGTGGTTGAGGCGGCGGATGCCGTATTCGGCGTAGATCCCCTTGATCGCCATCATGGCCATCAGGATCTGGGTCTCGGTCATCGCCGCGGGATCACGGGTGAACAGAGGCTCGACGTAGAACGGCTTGTCGGCCGCGACCACGAAGTCGATCCGGTCGCCCGGGATGTCGACGCGCGGCACGCGCTCGACGATCTCGTTGACCTGGGCCACCACGACGCCGTTCTTGAAGGCGGTCGCCTCCACGACGGTCGGCGTGTCCTCGGTGTTCGGCCCCGTATACAGGTTGCCGTCCCGATCGGCTGAGACGCCCGCGATCAGCGCCACGTTCGGCGTGAGGTCGACGAAGTATCGGGCGAACAGCTCGAGGTAGGTGTGCACCGCCCCGAGTTCGATCTGCCCGCCGTAGAGCATGCGGGCGATGCGCCCACCCTGCGGCCCCGAGTAGGAATAGTCGAGGCGCTTGGCGATCCCCTGCTCGAAGATGTCGAGGTGCTCCGGCAGCACGATGCCGGACTGGACCATGTGCAGGTCGTGCACGCGGGCCGGGTCGCACTGGCTCAAACCTCGCGCGAGGCAATCCGCCTGCTTCTGGTTGTCGCCCTCTAGGCAGACCCGGTCGCCCGGGCGGAGGATCGCCTCCAGCAGGTCGACGACCCTCTCGGCGGCCACGACCTTGCCCGAGGCGTGGGCGCGACCCGCCTCGATCCGCGCATCGCGGGCCGCCCGTTCCTGGTGCCAGCCGCTCATCCGGTCCGCTCCCTGGTGAGGCGCCTGCGTATGCGCATGGCCGCAATCCGGCCATGGTTGTATCCGCGGCGGCGCCGAGATGCCTTCTTTGTATTCCTTATTGCGCATACGTCAAGAATGTGTATACGCACAAATGGTCACAACGAACCAATGGATACGGGAAGGAGACGCCTCATGGTGGGTGCATACGCAGGGCCCGAGCCGGGCCGCGGATCCGTGCTGGCGAGAACACGTCGGGAGGGCGGCCGATGACCGTCCTCGGCGTTGCACTTCTCGCGCTCTGCACCCTGGTCGGGGTGTTCCTGGGCGACCTGCTCGGGGTTTTGCTTCAGGTGAAGGCGAATGTCGGCGGCGTCGGCATCGCCATGATGCTGCTGATCGCGGCCCGGGTCTGGCTGGTGCGTCACGGCCGGCTCAGCCACGCGACCCAGCTCGGGGTCGAATTCTGGGCGACCATGTACATCCCCATCGTCGTGGCTATGGCAGCGCAGCAGAACGTCGTCGCCGCGGTGAGCGGCGGCCCGATCGTGGTCATCGCGGCGGTCGGTAGCGTGATGCTGTGCTTCGCCGCGACGGCGCTGCTCGGCCGGCTCGGCGGCAGGCCCGCCGACGTGAGCCCGGAGGTCGAGCACGGCGGCTCGGTGATCGCGGGCGACACCGATGAAGCTCCCTATCCCACGGCAGCCCGGAGGTGAGCCCCATGCTGCACATGCTGGAACACGTCTTCGTCGAGCAGAGCCTGGTGGCGGCCTTCGCGGTCGTCGGCGGCCTGATGCTGGTGTCCAACCTGGTCGGCAAAGGCCTGACGCGCGGGCGCATTCACGGCTCGGCGATCGCCATCGTGCTCGGTCTCGTGCTCGCCTATGTCGGCGGGCTCGTCACGGGCGGCAAGCGGGGTCTCGCCGACCTCCCGGCCTTCGCCGGGATCGGCCTGATGGGCGGCGCGATGCTGCGCGACTTCGCGATCGTCGCCACTGCCTTCGAGGTGGACGTGATCGAGGCGCGCCGCGCCGGCATCCTCGGCGTGGTCGCCCTCGCCCTCGGCACGGTGCTGCCCTTCATCGTCGGGACGCTGACGGCGATTGCCTTCGGCTACCACGACGCGGTCTCGATCACCACGATCGGGGCGGGCGCCATCACCTACATCGTCGGGCCGGTGACGGGCGCGGCGCTCGGCGCCGACTCGACCGTGATGGCGCTCTCCATCGCGACGGGGGTCACCAAGGCCGTGATGGTGATGGTGGGTACGCCCCTCGTCGCCCGGCTGATCGGCCTCGACAACCCGCGCTCGGCGATGGCCTATGGCGGCCTGATGGGCACGGTGAGCGGCGTTGCGGGTGGCCTTGCCGCCACCGATCCGAAGCTCGTTCCCTACGGAGCGTTGACGGCGACGTTCCACACCGGCATCGGCTGCCTCGTGGGTCCATCGCTGTTCTTCCTGATCGTGCGAGCGATCGTGGGATGACCCAGCCGGAGGCCGGACCCAAGGATGCGTCCGGCGCGAAGCAAGAGGATGACGGCATGGACGTCAGTGTCGAAGGGCGGGGTCTCCTCTCCGACCAGATCCGCAACGCCCTAACGGACGAGATCGCCTCGGGCGCGCTGCCGGCGGGCATCGCTCTTGACGAGCAGGACCTCGCCGACCGCTTCGGCGCCTCGCGCACACCCGTGCGCGAGGCTCTGCGGCAGCTCGCCTCCAGCGGCCTCGTCGAGGTGCGGCCGCGGCGTGGTGTTGTAGTCACGCGCATGACCCCTGAGCGGATCATGGAGATGTTCGAGACCACGGCGGAGTTCGAGGCGCTCTGCGTGCGGCTCGCCACTTACCGAATGACGCCGCTCGAACTCAGCGCCTTGATGGACCTGCACGAGCAGTCGGCCGCACCTGTGGCCGCGCAGGACTACGATACCTACGACGCCCTCAATCGGGCCTTCCACGAGGCGCTCTACCGCGCGACCCACAATGGCTTCATGGCCGAGCAGGCCCTGGCCATCCGGGGGCGCCTCTCGGCCTTCCGCCGCACGCAGTTGCGCCACGGTGAGCGCATCCGCCGCTCGCGCGCCGAGCACGGCGAGATCCTGCAGGCGATCGCGGAGGGCGACGGTGAGGCTGCCGCGCGGCGGATGCGCGCCCACATGCTCAATGCGGCGAGTGCCCTTGGCCGGTACGTTGCTGAAAATACCAATGACTGAGCATGTGGCCCATATCTCAAAGATAAGCGTCTGTTTGCAAACTAAAGCACCTATATTAGAACAGAATACGCCTGCATTTCGAGTATCATGCACGCATTGATATGAAGAAAACTGACTTTTTTTGCTGACGTGCGACGGTAATTTGATGAAATTATTGACGTTTGGGGGCGCCAGGCAACCAACCTACAGCGATCGAGCGAGACATTGCTTCTCAATGAGCTGGCTAGCACTGGTGAACCTGCCCGGGAAACCAAGTCTAGCATTACAGTTGCGTTTTCGGCGAGGTTCTGACTCTTTGCGTCGCCATGATTCGCGCATCATGGACGTCGGAGACTTCGGTCAAGGCGACGCTGGAGTTGTGGGCCTCGTCGCTCCGGGAGGTGAAGGGGCGCATGCGGCCTCTGTTCACCCAGCGCCGGGTCGCCGCCTCGGCCGGAGCGTTCTTGGATGGACTGCTCGGTGCAGAGCGGCGCAAGACGGGTTGGATGCGGGCGGAAGCCGCGGGCGATCCCGGGCCCTGGCGCCAGCAGGCGGTGCTTGGGCGCGGACGTTGGGACGCCGACGCTCTGCGCGACGTGGTGCGTGACTATGCTCTGGAGACGCTGGCCGACCCGGACGCGGTTCTGGTTCTCGACGAGACCGGCTTTCTGAAGCAGGGCAAGGCCTCGTGCGGAGTGCATCGCCAGTACACCGGCTCAGCCGGCAAGATCACGAACTGTCAGATCGGCGTGTTCGCGGCCTATGTCTCACGGCACGGTCATGCCTTCATCGATCGAGCCTTGTACCTACCCCAGACCTGGACCTCGGATCCAGCCCGGCTGGCCGCCGCCCACGCGCCGAAGGGGACGACCTTCGCGACCAAGCCGGGATTGGCTCTGGCGATGATCGAGCGGGCGAGGGCTGCCGGCGTGCCGTTTTCCTGGGTAGCGGCCGACACCGTCTACGGGGTCGGCGAGATCGAGATGGCCCTGCGGCGGGCGGGCAAGGGTTACGTGCTCGGGGTGAAGAGCGATCACGCGTTCAACTCCTGGGCCGGCAAGCCGCTGGTGGCCGGCACCGCCGAGACGATCGCGGATGGCCTTGCTCCGTCGGCCTGGACGCGCCTGTCGGCGGGCGACGGGACGAGGGGCGCGAGGCTGTACGACTGGGCCTACTGCGAACTGGCCGACCTCGCTGGTGCCGCCTACGACCAGACCGGCCTGTGGACGCGGGGGCTCCTGATCCGCCGCAGCCTGAGCGATGGCGAGCGGGCCTACTTCACGACCTGGTGCCCGGCCGGCACGCCGATCCAGATCCTGGTCAGCGTCGAGGGACGGCGTTGGAGCATCGAGGACGCGTTCGAGACGGCCAAGACCGACCTCGGGCTGACACACAATGAGACCCGCTCTTGGCACGGCTGGCATCGGCACGTCAGCCTGGTGATGATGGCCTTCGCCCTGCTGACGGTGATCCGCCATCACGCCAACGCGCCGCCCCCAAAAAGCCGAGCCCGGCCGAGACCGCGCGCCCGCTGATCCGCTGGTCGGTCCAGGAGATCCGCCGCATCGCGGTGCGGATGGCACAGCGGCGCATTCAACCCGCTCACGTCATCGCATGGTCGCTCTGGCGACGGGCGCATCAGGCGGCCGCCCGCCAGGCACATCTCAAACAGCGCGCGTCAGACGCCAAATGGCGGCGGCAGCGCCGGACGCCAAGCCGGGCCAGCCGTCAGCCAGCACGCACAAAAACGCAACTGTAATGCTAACCGGGGCATTGGAGCGGTTTCGACCACGGACGGCGATCACGCACTGGTCGCTGGCTGCATTAGCACCTGCGCATGTATGAAATGGCAAGCTACACCACGGTGCAGGGCGAACTGCCGAGCACTGCGCCCACGCCCGCGATGACCAGGTGCTCGGCCGCGAACGCGATCCGAACTCCTCGGCTCGCGCCCTGGACCTCAGCGATCTTCACCGCCACAGCATACCGCTTCGGTTCAGCATTGAGTTTGGACTATGGCCCTGCGCGTCCTCGATACGGTCCACGCCCTCTGGCTCCGACCGCGCCTGCTCGGTTCCATTGCGGTTGCGATCGCCCTCGCGCTGGTGCTGCCGTCAATCGCTACGTGGTCGCGGGTGCTGATCGGCTGGTGCGCGGGTGTGGTCGTCTTCGTCGGGCTTATCGTGTGGAACATGACGACGCAGTCGGCGGACGAGCTGCGGCGCGAGGCCTCGCGGCTCGACGACAGCGCCGCGATGATCTCGCTCTTCGCGCTCCTGGCCGCGACGGCCAGCGTCGGCGGAGTTGGGATGCTCGTCTTCGGCCAGCAGGAGCAGGACGCCTACAAAGGCCCGCACATCGTCCTCGCGGCGGCAACCATCCTCTGCGCCTGGATCTTCGTCCAGGTCGTCTTCACTGTACATTATCTTCACGTCTATTACGGCGAGGACGAAGGTGGCCGGAGCCGCGGCGGCCTCGACTTCAATGGCGATGACGCGCCAGATTTCTGGGACTTCCTGTACTTCGCAGTCACGATCGGCACAACGTCACAAACCTCGGACACCGACATCCGCTCGAAGCACATACGTCGCATCGTCACCGCGCACGCCGTATACTCGTTCTTCTTCAACACCTCCCTACTAGCACTTGCCATCAACATGGGAGCTGGTTTTGCTTAGGGGATACCGGCCTTCTGGCTGGAGCCAGCAGAGCACCCGCCCCAGTCCACAGTGCGCCTCGGTGTTTCCGTCGAATGCAGCCTTGTCGGCAGACATCTGTCATGTATAGAAAACGACAGTTTTTCAGTCACTTAATCCTGTAAGGATTGCATGTCAGGTAATCAAACGGTGCGCCGACGCGGTCGGCACGCATTGCTTGAACCGACAACGTGGCCTGCTGGGCGGCCTTGCGGCTGGAAGCGGCATATCCGCTCCGCGTAGGTGCGTTCTGGCCTGCCATCGTGCAGCTCGCCGGGCATTCCGGAAGGACGCCGAATACCGACTCGACCGCTGAGACGCTCCTCAGGCGGTTTTGGCGGGCAGGGCGAAGAGATCGACGAAGGACTGTGCGAGATCGGCCTCGCCAGCAAAGGCGAGCGTTCCGCCCGCACCGTCTCTGGCCAGAGGCGCCTTGCCGTAGATCGTGCGGCGCATCGCCATCGTATCTCCGGTGAAGGCGAGATCCGGTGCCTCCATGACACCACGGCTCACGTAGATCTCACCGCCCATCACTGTCGCGATAAAGTCCTCGCCGGGAAAATGAAAGGCAACTGTGACAGCCAGTTCCGCGGCACGCTCTCGATCGATCAGGGCCTGGAGCGACATCATGGCTGAAGCCGCCGACATGAACAGGCTCGGATCATGCCGCGGCGAGCGAGCCGCCCAACGCCCCAGGTCGCGCATCAACGGCGCGGCCTCACGGCCCCACTCCGTTAGGTCGTAGACCTGCACGTTGGCCGGAGACGGCAGCCGGTAGCGGCGGACGATGCCTGCATCGTCCAGGCCTTCCAGGCGCTGCGTCAGCACGTTGGCGCTGATGCCAGGGAGGTTCGCCCGAAGCTCGCCGAAGCGGCGGGGGCCGAACACCAGTTCGCGCATGATCAGCAGCGACCAACGCTCGCCGATGAATTCCAGGGCGAGCGCAGTGCCGCAAGCGTCGTCGTACAGACGCTCTCGCGGCGCAGACGTCTCACTGGTTATTTTTTCTGACCGCATAGTTGCTTTGTATAACCGAGAATGCCAGCCTGGGCAAAGCGGGGCCGTACGTGGCGCCGAGACGCGGCCGACGCGCCCGTTGTCACAGAGGAATGCGCCCGATGCCAACTGCCGAGGGTAAACCCATCTGGTTCGAGCTGAACGCGACCGACCAGGACGCGGCACAGGCCTTCTACGAGGCCGTCGCCGGCTGGCGCGTCGCGCCATCACCGATGCCGGAGCATGGCGGCTACCGCATCGCGCAGGCTGACGGGACGCCCGTGGCCGGGATCCGGCGGCCGATGCCCGAAGCTCCCGGTTTTCCTGGCTGGGCAGTCTATCTCGCGACCCGCGACGTCGACGCCATAGCCTCCCGGGTGGTGGATCTCGGCGGCCAGATCTGGTTCGGGCCTATCGACATCCCCCACGTCGGTCGCTTCGCCATGGTGAGCGACCCGCAGAACGTGGTCTTCGCCCTGATGGATGCGGCGGGCCCCGACGAGAGCAGAGCCTTCGGGCCGGTGCCCCTCGGGACGGAGCAAACCCTCGGCCACGGGGTGTGGATCGAGCTCGCAACTCCCGATCCCGAGGCTGCCTTCGCGTTCTACGGGGCACTCTTCGGCTGGGAGAAGCTCGGGGCCATGCCGATGGGCGGGATGAGCGAGTACGCCTTCATCGGCCGCGGCGACCTACGCCCTGGCGCAGTGATGTCGAGTGCAGCCACCGGCGCGCCGGCCCGATGGAATTGGTACATCCATGTGGCCGATATCGATGCCGCGCTCGCGACGGTCCGCGAGAGGGGCGGCACGGTGCTCTAGGGGCCCGATCCCATCCCCGGCGGTAGCTACTCGGCCAACATCGCCGATCCGGCAGGCAACAGGCTCGGCCTTACCGGCCAGCGCCAGGCGGCGTGAAGGGCCGCCAGCGATGATGAGCGAGCAGCTGATGAACGCAGGCAGACAGAGCGCCCCCGCCGCCGGGAAGGCAAGCACAACAGTGGAACGGATATCGGACAGGGAGCTCGCCGTTTCGCGAACCGTCGACGGCCCGGCGCGCATCGTCTTCGACGTGTGGTCCAGGCCGGAGCTGTTCCAGCGATGGTGGGTGCCCAAATCCTGCGGCGTCTCTTTGATCTCATTCGAGGCCGACATCCACACGGGTGGCACGTACCGTCTGCTGATGGCCCACTCGTCCTCGGAACGGCCCATGGCATTCTTCGGCCGCTACATCGAGGTGACGCCCCCTACCCGCCTCGTCTGGACCAACGACGAAGGGGGTAAGGATGGGGCGGTCACCACGGTGACCTTCGAGGAAAGGGACGGCGCGACACGCGTCGTCGTGCACGAGCTCTATCCCTCGAAGGACGCGCTCAACGACGCCCTGGCCTCCGGAAGCACGAGCGGATGGGGCGAGCAATTCGAGCAGCTGAACGACCTGATCGTCAGCCTGCAGGCAGAGGTCTGACGACCATGGGCAAGGTGAGCGCGAGAGGTTTCGCGGTCTCCATCGACGGCTTCGGGGCCGGTCCGGACCAGAGCCTGGAGCATCCGATGGGCAAAGGGGGCCGCGAGCTGCACAAGTGGTTCTTCCCGACCCGAACCTTTCGATCGATGATCGGGCAAGACGGCGGGACCGACGATCGCTTCGCCCGCGCCGCGCTGGAAGGCTTCGGCGCCTTCATCCTCGGCCGCAACATGTTCGGGCCGGCTGGCGACGATTGGGGCGGGCCCGACTGGAAGGGCTGGTGGGGCGACAATCCCCCGTATCACGCCCCGACCTTCATCCTCACCCATCACCCCCGGGCACCCATCGTGATGGAGGGCGGGACGGCCTTCCATTTCGTCACCGGGGGGATTGAGGCAGCGCTCGCCCAGGCCAAGTCCGCCGCCGGCGACTTGGATGTCAAGATCGGCGGTGGTGTGTCGACGGTTCGCCAGTATCTGCTGGCGGGCGCGATCGACGAGTTGCACCTGGCGGTGTCGCCCATTGTTCTGGGCCGGGGCGAGCACTTGTTCGCGGGCATCGACCTACCGGGCCTCGGCTACCGGGTGACGGAGACGGTCGCAACGGAGCTTGCGACCCACATTGTGCTGACGCGCTGACTGCCGGAAGTAACCCCGGCGCCGCCTTAACGTCCGGAACCGACGCCAATACGAAATTTGGAAACACCCGGCTGCCGCCGAAAGTCCGGATGGGTGTGGGAAGCCGACGTATGCTTGAAATTGGGGTTCTGGCAGGATCAAGGCCTTACGCGCGTTTAGCTCCGTAAAGACTGGTCAGCATACAAGCGAGTGGAGTAGCTGAAATGAAGGTGACTGTTTCCATCGACGTCCCGTCCATCGAAGAGGGTCTAAAGTTTTTTGGTGATGTCTTTGGCTTCGTCGAGATGTCTCGGCCTCATACCGGCTACGCAATGTTAACCTCGGGTGATGCGACGATCGGGCTTCTTGCAAAACCGACCGGTTCATCACCAGCGCCAGGCAGTAGCGACCTTCGCCGATATGAGCGCCATTGGACACCGGTTCACGTCGATTTTCGTGTCGACGACTTCGAGGAAACGCTTGGGCGCGCCTTGGCGAACGGCGCAAGGTCAGAACAGGTGCACCGTGTGCCGGGCTTTCCCCCCGTGGCGTTCTGCAGTGATCCTTTTGGGCATGGGTTCTGCATTGTTGGCATGAGCAAGCTTTAGAGCTCCAGTCGATCAAGCCAAAACACTAGGAGGCCTTTGATCGTTTGCGGGACCGGTTACAAAGCGGGACTCTGCCTGTTGCTTGTGATATAATCTGTGCCGACGTCCGCTTCGGAGATGCCGGCAATAGCCGCTGACTGCCCGACATACGTGCAAAGCCGAATGTCGGCTTTTGAGCGACGGTCCAACAACGGCTCACTACCCTATTCGGTCATTCCGTTGTTCGGATCTATGTGTCAATAAAACGACGGTTTTTCAGCCACTTAAACCTGTAAGGCTTGCGTGTCAGAAAATCAAAGTCGGACGTCAGCGGTTTCCCGCACGCCTGTCATGCCGGTGAAGGATGCTTTCGGCAGTGCGGTCGGCGACGCCAAGCTCCAGGCCGAAGGCAAGATGGAGAAAGCCGAGGACCGCGCCCAAAGATGCCTACGGCGGGGTGAAGGACACCCTGCGCGGCCGCTGAGCCTCAACGTACCGGTGGATGCCTCTCGGCACCCACTGCGCGCAGCCCGCCGAGACGTCCGAGCGGGGAGCGAAGCCCGAACTGCCGGGTTATCACCTCGCAGAAATCGGCATCGTGGTCGCGCCTCATCGCGCAGCCGTTCTGCGGGGAGAGGCATATGGCTATCGACGTTCGTTCTGACCTTCGCCGGCCGACCACGCTGGCCTTGGCCGCGCTGAGTGTGCTGCTCCTGGTCATTCTGCTCGTCTCGAGCATCTCGCACTCTCGGCAGCGGCAAGCCCAGGAGCAGCAGATTGGAAATCTGAATAGCCAGCTTGCAGCGGTACAATCAGAGCTGCAACAGCAGACGCGGGCTGCGGGAACGCTCAAAGAGTTGCAAGCAAAAATTGCAGCGACAGAACAGCAAAACACGCAGACCGCGCAAGCTGCACAGCAAGCACAAGCGCAGCTCCGCGAATTGGAGCAGAGCAGGCAACTCGCCGAGCAGAAGGCCAGGGATGCCCTGCAAGCCGCTCAAGCACCAACGCAGCGCCTTTCAGAGCTGCAGTCCGATGTCCAGAAGGCCGGCCAGCAGGTGGCGACTCTACGCGAGGCGGCCATCTCGGCAGAGCAAACAGCGGCGGCCCGCACCCAGGAACTCTCGGACGTCGGACGGCGGGTAGAAGAGGCGCGCAAGCAGGAAGCGAAGCTGCGAACCGACTTGGCCGCTCTGGCGCAGGAAGCGACCGCGAAAACTGCCGAGTTGGCTGACGCCGAACAACGACAGCAGCAGGCCCGTGAGGGCTTGGCGGCGGCGCAGAAGGAACTGCTGCAAGTCCGAGCCGATCGGGAGCGCGTCGCCCAGCAGCGAGGTGAGTTAGATCAGACCATCACCAGCCTCACTCAAGCTCGCGATAAGACATCGGCCGACAAGAGTCAGATCGAGCAACAGCTCCAGCAGACCCGAGACTCGCTGATGTCCGCACAGAAGGACGTGGCCGCTGCGCAGGCTGAGCGTGACCGGCTGACGGGCGAGCGTGGACAGGTTGAGCAGGCCATCAAGGCTCTGACCGGCAATCGAGAGAAGCTCACCAGCGACCTCGAGTCCGTTCAGAAGCGGTATGCGGAGGCCCAGGCACAGCTTGCGACGCTGACGGAGAACCTCGCGGCGAAGAACAAGGAGGTTGCCGACCTGGAGGGTCGTCTTCGCACGACCCGGCAGGAACTCGCCGAGGCACAGGGCAAGCTGGCCGACGCCCGCCAGCAGTTATCCGGTCAGCCCGCTGCGGACGGCTCCGCGCCCGCCGCGACAGGAAGCACATCACCTGAAGGTGAGACGAAGCCGCAGTAGAGAGGCTGGCCCGCAACAGCCTTTCCCTTGCCCCGGAGGTGTAACCGAGATCCAAGAGTTCCCGACGGTGTGCGAGGCGATCCGCACGGCCGCAGTGGTGCTCAGAGACACGGCCTCTACCCCGTGGATCGTGAGGGAGGACGGCACGATCCTCAGGCACGGGTGGATCCGAGAGCAGGCTCGGGTACTCGGGTTCCTGGAATAGGGCAGCGGTCCTCATCCATGACGTCATGAGGGTGCAGACCCGGGTGACGACGGAAGGGCTCTTCCACGAGTCGAAGGTCACCCGCCGGGGCGGCGGGGTGCAGTCGTGGGGCGGGCGGGAAGCCTGAGGCAAGCCCTGCGGGGTTTAAGCACTGCCGCGGCCAGTCCTGGCCGCGTGGCAAACACACCACCGTCACGACACCAGCCCGCCCGGCGGCCCACCGGGCGGGCTTTTTCGCCTTACGCGATGCGCGCCAGGTGGACCGTGATCCGCACGCCCACGCGCTTATGAGCCAAGGGGCATCCTTCCCCTGAACCTGCAGCGCCTATCAGCATTGTTCTAGCCGGGAGGCTGCAAGATGCTGATCAATGCAGACGTGGATTGCACACCTGAAGAGGCGCGGGTCTTTCTCGGCCTGCCTGACCTTCAGCCGCTCCAGGCCGCCGTCATGGCGAAGATGCAGGAGCGCATGCTGCAGGAGATGCACCGTTACTCTCCCGATAGGCTCATGAAGGCGTGGATGTCCGCAATGACTGAGCCGGCGAGGAGGAAGCGCAGTGGGCCGCCGCCGCACAAGCCGCATCCTTCATCGCAGTAGCGCGGCGCGACGAAGGCCACCCGCCGGGGCTGCGGGGCGCAGTCCGGAGCAAGCCTCAATGGTTAGATGAAACCGTTTGCGTGTAGACGAGGTTAGACTCCCAATCCGCTTCATTCCAAAGGGATTGGCATGGGCTTCGTGTTCTTCCTGGTTTTTGTTGGCCCGTGGATCGTACTCGCCGGGTTGGATGTTCTCGCACAAGCTAGACGAAAGCCATACTGATTCCAGATTTTAGCACGACAGATGATGATATCGCAAACCAAGCCATAACATCCAGCAACCAGGAGTAGCCTTCCTGAGCTATCATCTGGAATGAGAGATACTCGTAAAGAACTCCTAGACCGTACACAAGTACATATTGCACGAACCGAGCGGTGTCTAGCGTTTGTTAACGCGGTTGCTGTACGACTCGGTCGAATGAATGCAGATCTGGGGCACTTGCCGGAAACGCGAACTTCCTTAGTTCAAGACCTGGAAAAGCTGAACCGTCTTCGTTCAAAACTATCACATGGAGGGTGATATTGCGGACTAATACTTACCAAAAATGTCGGAGTAGGAAGCCACCCTCCTGCTGGTCATCGAACCCCGAGCGGTTGCATCCCACCACCGCCAAGCTCCTGCCAACGCCTCCGGCCGCGTAGATTACAACAGATGATCCGCCGGCCCGGCGCGGGCCGTGGAAGGCCGTTAGACTAACCCTCGACTGGCGCCCCGGCCGGACCGGCTCCGAGGTCTTCCGGAGACTGTCCGCGGGTTCCATATCGCGCACCATACTGGCCATTATGCGAGCGTATGGAACCAGCTCACGTTATCGCTTCAGCTTAAGGGCGGGTGCCCGCAGGATCGTAGGCTGGCTTCGCATAGAGGCGGCAAGCTGGCCAGCATGTCTAGCGGCTCGGGAACGACGGCGCGTTTGCGCTTGCAACATGTGGAGTGCTCCTGCCCGACGGCAAAACGATGGTCAGGAGGCCGCCGAAGATGGCGATGCCGGCCAGGATGTAAAAGATTGTCTCGAGGGCGAAACCACCCCCCGCCAGGTAGCCGCCCAACATCGGACCGCCCACGCCGCCGAGGCGGCCGAAGCCGGCGCACCACGCGACGCCTGCGCTGCGGACGTTGGTGCGATAGTAGTTGGCCGCCAGTCCGTAAATCAGCGTCTGGGTCCCGCTGGTGCCGAGACCGACGACCGCGACGGTCGCCAAGAGAACACCGATCGAGAAACCGGCGGTCAGGAGAGAGATGGCCGCCGCGCCGATGAGAAAGCAGGCAATCACCACGAGCTTCGCGCCGAAGCGGTCGGCCACCTTGGAGCCCAGGAGAGCACCCACAACCGCGCCACCATTCAGCACCATGAGAAAGGACAGCGAGCCCCGGGCGTTGAAGCCAGCGCGCAACATGAGTTCAGGAAGCCAAGTGTTCAGTGAGTAAACAAGCATCAGGCCGGTTGCGCTCATCAGCCCGAGCAAGATGGTGGGGAGCGGGTACGATGTGAACAGACCTGCCCAACTGGCTCGGCCGTCATCGGTCGCGTCCAACGTTTCGGCGCCCAGCGTTGGAGCTGGTTCCGGCATGTCGACACCGATCTTCTCGGCCAAGGCTTGTGCTTCGACCAGGCGACCACGAGCGGCGAGCCAAGCAACTGACTCCGGTATCTTGAAGTAGGCGAGTGGGAGCAGGGTCACCAGCGGCAAAGCGCCGATTACGAAGAGGCCGCGCCAGCCGATCGAGCTGAGCAGGGCGATCGCCAAAGCGGCGGCGAGGAGGCTGCCCAGTGGCACGCCCGAATAGACAATTGCATTGCAGAGGTTCTTCTTCCCCTTTGGGGCGAACTCAGATACCAGCGCGGCCGTCGTCGCCAAGAGAGCGCCAACGCCGAGGCCGGTCAGGAACCGCATCATCCCGAATGCGGGGACCGAACTCGTCATCGCGGTCACGGCCATGCCGGCCGAGAACCAAGCGTAGGAGGCCAGCAACACTTTGCGGCGACCCACGATGTCGCCGACGGAGCCGGCGAGAAGAGCTCCGACGAGAACGCCAAAAAGCGCGTAGCTGCCGAGCTGACCGGCGATCTCAGGGGTGACGACGCCGAGTTGCGTGGGGTCGCGCAGGAAGGTCGATACACAGGCACCATAGACCACAAGGTCGTAGCCGTCGAAGACGAGCCCAACGAGTGCCAGGCTCACGACCCAGACCACGGTCCGGAATTGTTTTACTTCACGAGATGGACTTATCACCCCGCTCGCGCTGACGGATGCGATCATGGGTCGTCTCCTGTCCCCTAGCAGAGATTTGTGTAGGTGTTCGCCTTTTCCCTGGCGTCCTCGGGCGGTCTCACGCCCTCGTTGCGTCGCGTTCTGCACGCTGCCGAGCGCAACGTTGGTCCGCGGCGCGGTGGTCGGCCCCGCCGCGCCGTTCCAGTTTGCCTCACCTTGATCCGGCGCTTTCGCCGGCAGGCGAGCCTAATGACGATCGAGCAGAATGCGCCCGAAGAAGGCGGCGAGTTCGTCGTGTGCGTCGAGGGGCAGCACGTTCGCGACGTGCTGGTCCGGACGGACGACCACCATCGCACCTCTCTCGCGGTCGATACCGCGCAGGTCAAAGATGTCGAGGCCGTTCTTGAGGTCGGGCGTGAACGCCTTCTCGTAGTCGATCAGCCCGAAGCGTCCCTTGCGCGGCAGAAGCAGCGGCGGGAGATCCTCGACCTTGAGGTCGCGATGCCCCTGCTGGAAAACCGCGCGGACGTCGATGACGCTGTCGATGTTCGCGCCTCGCGGCGTAAAGCGCTTCAGCGGCGACTGATCGGACGTCGCGAGAACGTTCATGAGATTGACGAGGTTCTCTCTGCTCGCATCGGCGAAGGCGTAGATACGCCAAGCACCATCGGCCCGGTGCGCGTGTCCAAGTTGCACGGGCTTGGCGTCGGCGAGGCGCACCACGGGCGCGGAGTGGAAACGCATGCCGACCGTGAAACCCTTTGCCAGCGCTTGGTGGGTCGGCTCGGCGGTCAGAACGGTCGCCGGTGGATAGTGGGTCGCGACACCGGCCGTATAGCGGCCCGATCTGACGAAGTAGGACTGCAGTTCCTCAGGATCGACGCCGCCGCGTTCCGGGTGCTCAGGGTCCCTGGGCGGCGAGGCCATGATGTTCGACCACTCCTTGTCGAAATTGATGAGGCCCTGCGCGATGGCGTGCCGCTCGACCGTGTAGGTGCGCAGAAGCTCCGGCGCCGCTCGCCCGTCGAGGACGGCGGCGAGCTTCCAACCGAGGTTGAACGCATCCTGGATGGAGACGTTCATGCCCTGGCCGGCCTTGGCGCTGTGCGTGTGGCAGGCGTCGCCCGCGATGAAGACACGCGGCAGGCGGGAGGCGGCCTCGGCCGCCGGCACGTCGTCGAAGCGGTCGGTGACGCGCTGGCCGACCTGATAGACTGAGAACCACGCGACGTCGCGCACGTCGAGCGTGTACGGGCGTAGCACCCGCTGGGCGGTCGCGATGACCTGCTCTTGCGTGATGAGACGAACCGCGTCGCGATTGGCGGGGTCGACCTCGCCCAAGTCCACGTAGAGGCGCACCATGTACCCGCCCTCGCGCGGGATGAGCAGGATGTTACCCTCGTCGGCCGACTGTATCGCGGCCTTGATGCGGATGTCCGGGAAGTCGGTGACGGCCAACATGTCGACCACGCCCCAGGCATGGTTGGCAAAGTCACCGCGCGGGACGGCCCCGATCGCGTCCCGCACCCGGCTGCGCGCGCCGTCGCAACCGACCACGTACTTGGCCCGAACCACGGTGTCCGCACCGGTCGCAACATTCTTCAAGGTGACCACGACGGGGTGATCGTCCTCAGGCTCGACGTTGAGGGTCACGAAATCCATGCCGAAGTCGGGGACGAGCCGCGTCGGTGACTTCGCCATGTAGTCCTGGAGGTAGCTCAGCAGGCGGGCCTGATTGACGATGAGGTGTGGGAACTCCGACAGGCCATCCTCGGTGTCCTGAACGCGACCGGTGCGCACGATCGCTGCCCGATTGTCGGGCGATGGGCGCCAGAACACGGTTTCATTGACCCAGTAGCCCTCCCGGACGAGCTTCTCGCTCAGGCCGAAGGTGTCGAACGTCTCGACCGTGCGGCACGCGACGCCGTCCGCCTGGCCGACCTGCAGCGGGCCCTCCCGGCGGTCAACGATGCGGGTGGTAATGCCGGGAAACGTCGAGAGCTGCGCGGCTAGTACCATGCCGGCAGGTCCGGTGCCGACGATGAGGACGTCGACGGTGTCGGGGAGGCCCGCCGGCTGTGTTTCAGTGCCCGGTGCGGGAGTGAGAATATCTGGATCGCCAGTCACGTAACCGTTGAGATAGAATTGCATGTTGTCCTCCCTCTTCCGATTTTTTGCCTGATTTACTATGCATTGTGTGGTCAGTTCTACAGAATTTTATGCACTGCATGTCTCAGAAAATGATCAAACGACCACTTCCCGTGCTGGCGATTTCGGGCATCGGCTCTACGAAAGCGATTTCCTGCCAGGAGGCGACCCGCCGCAAGCGCGGCAGAGCATCTGCCTTGGTCGCCGGCGGAGCGTGATCGATCTGGAGACTGCCGTCGATGGTTGATCCGTACACTGATAATCAGTATGCTGTCAATAGGCCGGTGACCGCTCCCGGTGGGGGTTGGCCTGCGATTACCCCGGGGTTGAGGGGCTGTGGCCGGGACGCTAGAGGAAGAGCATGAGCGATCTCTATGGAATGCCAGGCCACCTTTTCCGCCGGGTTCACCAGATCTCATCGGCGATTTTCGCTGAAGAGTGTGGGACGCATGGACTGACGTCAGTTCAGTACGCTGCCCTTACTGCCATCAGAGAGCACCCCGACGTTGATGCCACACGATTGTCGTCCCTGATCGCCTTTGATCGCTCGACCCTCGGCAACGTATTAGAGCGATTGGAAACAAAAGGCTGGGTCGTTAGACGCTCTAGCCCAAGCGACAAACGGATCAAACTCCTGAGACTGTCGCAAGTAGGAAGCCATTTGCTTGCCGAAGTCGAGCCAGCTGTCCGGCGGGTTCAACAAAGGCTTCTTGAACCCTTAGCCGCTCAGGATCAAGCCAAGATGGTTACACTGCTTGTGCAGCTCATTGAGGGGCATAATGGTGACCTGACAGGTGCGCCTGCTGCAAAGGAGGTGGCCTCAGGGGACGATGCGGCCTGACCAACCGATGATCAGCCCTCACCCTCCCCACCCCGTGACATGCTTCGGCTACCTGGGTCTTTGCCTGGACTGCTGCATCCCCGCTTTAAGGGACGCCGGCAGATACGAGTCTCCGGCCGCCTTGGACGCGATCCGAACGAGAGCGGGAGGCGGGGCTGACTACCGCTTTACAGCCGTAGCTGCCGGTGGCTTGGCTGCAGCGTTATGTCAACGAAACGACCGTTTTCCTGACGCTGGCGGGAGCCGCTTCGGTTAACGCGCCTGACGCGAGAGGTCCGCGCGGCGGTGGATGTCAGGGACACGTGTCAGGATAACTACTGCCGGCAATACCCCCCCGCGAGACCATCCTGACATGCTCGTCGGATACGCCCGCGTCTCAACCCACGACCAGAACCTCGACCTCCAGCGCGATGCCCTCGCCCGCGCCGGAGGCCAGCGCCTGTTCGAGGAGAAGAAGTCCGGCACGGCGGCACCAAGTGACCCGAGTTCGAGGCCGCCCTCGCCTTATCTCCGTCCCGACGACGTGCGCGTGGTCTGGAAGCTCGACCGCCTCGGTCGCTTCCTGGTAGACGATGCGCACCATCGACGGCCTGCGCCGGCAGGAGGTCCACTTCCGCTCCCTCACCGAGCAGTTCGACAGCGACACCGCCCACGGCCGCTTCGCCCTGCAGATGCACGGCGCCATGACCGAGTACTTCCTCGACCTCAACCGCGAGCGGACCCTGGAGGGGCACAGGGCTGCCCTCGCCCGCGGCCGCAAGGGCGGGCGGCCCAAGGCCCTGTCCGAGGCGGACCTCGAGGTCGGGCGGGCGCTGCTGGCCTCCGGCACCATCTCGGTGGCGGCGATCGCCCAGCGGCTGGGGGTGAGCCGGATGACGTTCTACCAGTACTTCCCGCAAGCGCGGGCGCGCAGCCAAGTGGCGCGGGAGGGCTGAGGGGATGTCATGCAAGCGAGACTAAGCCGGCCGGGCCCACCCCCGCGCCGGCTTCTCTTTGTCGATCGAGGTAGCGGGCCGGACACGAGGGATGGCCCCACCCGCTGGCAGCGCCGGGGAAACGGGCGCCGGCACCACCTGAGGACGATGCTCCCTCGCGTGTGCAGCTGTCGTTCACCCAGGCGAACGGAAGCCACCGGTTGGAACCAAGTTGTCATCGAAACTTTGTCCTGGTGCCACTCCGGACTGCTAATGTTCCACACCGCTCGTCCGGTTGTCGCATGTTAAACTGGAGAGTATGTATCCAGTTGTATCATATGTGAACTTGGCATCGTTGAAAGGAGACGCTTGAACTCACCGCATCGCTCTTTGAACATGGCAAGCTCATGCCGCCCGGCCAGGCTTCATCCTGTGCCGGGCGTGCGCTTTAGAGCGGTATCTTGCACTGGTGGCGGCCGAGCCCAAGGGTCTCAGCGGGCCCAGCCGCCTGCCGCTCCCTGCAAGGTTGAGGACACCGTGAGCAGAACGGCACTCGGACTGTATTGCAGGCAGGCACTTGTGAGTACTTGTGTTCGCATAGGTGAATGAGCCCCCCCCCCCCCCCCCCCCCCCCCCCCCCGCATGGGGCATGAAGCGGGTCATGAACACCATCGATGACTGCCCGACGCGCTCCAAGGCGGAGGCGGCCGAGCTGCTGAAGCGGCTGGCCAAGTCTCAAGCCGCCGATCTCGAGTGCATCAGCCGAAGCCGCGAGGCTATCGCGATCTCCCGCGAGCTGCTGAGCATACCCCTCTACCGGCCGATGTGCGGGCTCCGGCGGCCCCGCGGCGGGCGTTAGCAGAACTGGCGTGGCAGGATCCGGTCGGGCGCGGGCGCTAGCGGATCTCGCCCCCGAGGAAACGCCGCGCAGGCGGCCCTCGGACTAGCGTGAGTAAGTGAGCAGGCCGACGGCTTGGTCCTACGCTCGCCGCCATGACCAATGCCGCTCAACGCCTCGCCGAGGGCATCCAACACACCGGTGGCGTGCGCCTTTGGCTCCATTACCGGTCCGTGTCGACCGCCATGAGCTTCAGGTGCTTTGGGCACTCCAAGGAAGCCATCGCGATCAGCCGGACGCTCCTGGTCCCGCCGCGGCACGTGCTGCTCTGCGGGCCGCAGCGCCTCTCTGACGAGCCGGCAGCAAGGCTGACCGTGCAGGGCCGATGAGGATGACTGATCCGCGAACCTCGCCAGAGAGCAGATGGCCGGGCCTTTGGCGCGGCAGCAGGATCTCGACATCATCGATCGTGCGTGCGTGAGACGGAGCCTCGACGCCCTCGCGGTCTCGCTTAATGTCCTGGAGAGCTCCCGCAGGCTCGTGCCCGTGCTGCCCTACATCTCGCCCAGCGGCGCGATCGGCAGCCCTGCCGGCACGCCCGGAGCAGGTCGGGGCTAGCAGCAAGCCCCGCGACACCTCGGGACCGTATCGGGCCGCCATGCCGACCGCCGATCCTGCCGCCCTGGTCTCGGCGTGGAACCACGGCCTCGCCTCCCTCTCCCCCGGCCAGCCGCCCTGCCCGGGGTTCCGGCCCGACGAGTGGGGGACCACCCTGGAGACCTGCCGCCGCTTCGTCGACGAGTTCGGCGCCGAAGCGGCGCATCTCGGCTGGGACACGCTCACCCTGTCCTCGGCGCACCCGCAGGCCGGCATCGTCCGGGGCGACTGGTGCGGCGTCATGATGCCGTGCTCGTACCCCGTATTCGAGGTCACCGAGGCGTACCTGAAGAAGCACCTCTGGACGTCGTGGAAGCGCAAGCCGGGGGCTACCGCGGCGTGCCCGTTTGGGAGTTCAAGCGTGGCTGAGGCCGCCACCATCGAACGGCTGTACAAGCGCAAGCTCATCACCGATGAGCAACTCGACGCAGTCGTGATGAACTTTCTGAATGCTCCGAAGCCCGGTGCTCGCCCGCTCGTGGAGGGCGTCGCGATCGACGTCTGCGCGATCATGGCGGCCAACCCTCACGCTCGCGAGGTCTTGGCGGCGAGGGACTCGTCCGAGGCCGAGATACGCATGGCAGTCAGGACGGCGATCCTGATGGCGCAACCGGCATAGTGTGGAAGGGGGACCGCTCCTGTTGGAGCTAGACGGCCAATCGAGAAGCGTCTGATATCAGACCAAGCGACTAGTCGCAGTCATTGATGACCTGTGTAAACGCTCCATGTCTTGAGTTGGCCTACAAGGCGCTAGTCACTCTGACCCTGTCCTGTCAATGACAGTACCCGGTCGGCGTCACTGGCGGGTCGGGCGCCTCTCTATCATCGGGCCCGGCCCGCCTTCTGCTTGCGCAGCATTGGAACATTGATAATGCAGTGCCACCGAAGGAACCGGATTATAGAACCTGACAGACGATTAAAGTATTTCGCTTTATTCCTGATAATAGTCATATGTGGTCTCTGGGTGGGCGTCACGCTCGTCTAATGAACCCGATCTACGTCTTAGCTCATGACCCGCCGCCACCCCCGCCGCGCCTACGATGAGCAGGGTCGCGAGATCCCGCCGCCCAAGCTGGCGGACCTCCGCGCCGAGGGCGAGGCGGCAATGTTCTGGTCGAATGTTTCTACCGGTGAGAAGCTTTCACCGCAGAAAGATGAACTAAGGAGAGCCGGAATGGGCCAAGGAATATATAGGGCCGAAGCCACTTTGCATGAGCGGATTTGGCTCGTGGGCGTGCAGAAGAGCAAGGGTGATCCGCTCGACCTATTCGATCCCCAGAGGGCACGCCAATTGGCCGATGTGGTTGAGCGCCACGGGGACATGGCCTCTGCGGCCCTCGTGAGGGGGGCGGCAGATACGGCCGATCGGCGTAACCGGGGGGAGGAATAGCGCCGGAGCCCAGGCAGGCTGCGATAGCGGCTGCAACTATCTACGATCACGTCATCCCGGCGGTGAGCATCGCGGCGATGCCGGCGTTGCACTCCGCGTCCTCGACCCGGCCCCGTTCGGGCCCTGCGGCATGTACCTGCCCCTGGGCTTGGTGGCGGCGCCCCTCCTCGTAGTCCTGGCGGGCGATCCGCGACAAGGATGGATCAGTGGAGCCGCTGTCCCCTCTCGAAGCTGCTCTGGAGCGGCTGCACCGGGCGGGAGGCACCTACCCGGAAAGGCCAATGGCCAAAGTCGCCAAAAGGCAAAAACTCGCGGGAGCGTCTCTGTATTTGAGCGGTGGCGAATGTCTACCAGGGCATGAAAGCTTGGGCATAAGCACGGGGTCAGCATGGTAACGAAGCCGATGAACGAGCCGGAAGTCGTGATCCCGAACCAACGGTACTGCCTGCCTCGCATCTGCGCGCGATGCGGCACACTACCAGCCGACGAGGAGGAGCGAATGCGCATCCACCAGAAGCGGTTGTGCTTTGCGTGCAGTGAACCGCAGGTTTTGGAGAAATAGAACAACTGCTTATGCGCCCACGCGGAATCGCCGCGTCCAGGGTGCCTATCTGAAAGTCTTGCCGCCACTTGTGCGCACCGCAGTCTATACAGACCGGAGACACGGATGCACGATTGCTTCAGCAATGCTTACGTTTCTTTGCTCGATGCTATTGAGCATCACGAGAAAGTTGCGCTGTTCTTCGTAACGGCGGCGCATAAGGAGGCCCTCGCCGGCGAGGAAAGGAGAGCCGACCGCCTGCGCCGCTACGGGCGCGAGATGCGCGTGAAGGCGCTTCGGATGTCGGGCGAGGCCGCCGCTCTAGTGGACCGCTACCACTACCTTGCCTCACAAGAGCGTTGAGAGGCGCTTGGGCCGCAAGCCGCTGCTGCGCCACAGACCATTAACCGCGGTACGCCAGTCTCCACGTGAGCCGAGCAGGTCCCCCCGAATCGGCGAAGCGGCGGCCGGGCAAGACACCTGTTAGCCCGGCCGCCGCCCCGCTGATCACCGCACTCTGCGGATCCAGATGCGCTCCGCGCGCGGATGAGCGGCAACGACGAGTGCCAGGGCGCCAGCTGCACCAGCGAGCATCACAATCAGTTCGGACATGTGCCCCACCCCCGCCGCTGGATATCTGAGGCTGGCTGCTCGGCCCATGTGGCGGCCCGCCGCGAGATGATCGATAGTATGGGGTGAGAAGCGTCCACTACGGCGGAACGGCACTGGGTGGCGCATTCACTTAGGCGAGCGCCTGCGCTGACGAACACGAGCACCGTCTGGACGGTGCGCGCAACATAGCGGTTCAACCTGCTGGTGCTTCTTCCGCCATGCGCTTGGCGTCGTGCCGGTCCAGCGCCGGAAGGCGTGCGTGAACGCGGCCGGCTCGGAGAATTCCAGCGCGGCCGAGATCTCCGCCAAGCTCACGTCAGTGTTAACCAACAACTGCTTCGCAACCTTAAGCCGCGCTTTGTTAAGAACTTTCGTGAAAGTTGTGCCTTCGGACTTCAGCCGGCGGCTTATACCAACTCTCGCTGATCAGAACTCATGCGCCCAAGCGCGCAATCCGATGGAGATGATGCGCCAGGGCTGATCGGTCAGCCTGTTCCAGGCATGGCAGCAGTGGTCGAGAATGGCCTCGTCGGAGGCGAAGACCCGGTTGCCGAGCCAGTTCTCGCGCAGGAACTGCCAGACGTTCTCGACCGGGTTCAATTCGGGTGTGCGGGCTGGCAGCGGCAGCAGGGTGATGTTAGCGGGTACGGTGAGCCTTGTCATGTGCCAGCCGGCCTGATCGAGCAGCAGCACGGCGTGCGCGCCCGGCGCGACGGCCTTGGCGATCTCGGCCAAGTGCAGGGTCATCGCCTCGGGGGTGCAGCGGGGCAGGACGAGCCCGGCTGCCGTGCCGCGTGCGGGGCAGATCGCGCCGAAGATGTAGACGGACGCCGTGCGCTGATCCTTCGGGGCTGCCGGCCGTGTGCCTCGGCGTGCCCAGCGGCGCGTGATCGTGTTCTTCTGACCTACCCGGGCCTCGTCGGCAAACCAGACCTCTATCGGCTTGCCGCCCGTCGCCTGCGCGATCTTTGCCACACGGGCCGGGAAGGCTTTTTAAAAGCGTCGGCGGCCGCCGGATCCTGGGCGTGGTGGCGGGGGCGGGCCGAAAGTTTCCGGTAGCCCATCGCCCGCAGCACACGGCTCAGCGTCTGCTCGGAGACTGAGACGCCGTGGTCCTCAACCAGGATCTGGCGCAGATCCATCAGCCGCCAGCGCACCACCCCATGGGCAGCCGGGATCGGCCCTTGCTCGACCAAGGCACGCAGCGCGTCCCGCTGCTCGGAGGTCAAGCGCGGCCGTGCGCCGGGAGCTTTGCCGGTGATTAGCCCATCCGGACCCTCGGCGTTGAAGGCCAGCACCCAGTCCCGCACGGTCTGCAGCCCGACCCCGCCGAGTGCGGCGGCCTGCGTGCGTGAGCCACCCGCGTAGATCGCTGACAGCGCCAGAAGACGGCGGATCTGGGCTGCGTCACGCGAGGCTTTGGCCAACCGGCGCAGCGCCTCGGCATCGAAATCCGGTCGCAGCCGGATCGGAGCGGCCATGCCATCCTCCTCGGGCGAAAAGCCAGAGGACGGAATCACGAGCCGTCGCCCACCGCTACCCAGTGTGAGTCCTGCTCAGCGAGGGCTGGTATTAGTGTGCGCCGACTGAATTTAATCACCTCTGCGATTTCTGTTCCACTGATTGTCATTTCAGTCACAAAGGCGCGCAAACCTTGAGTGAATGTGTCTGTCATCTCTGGAGCGGATACGATAGCGTCGGAACGCATAGCTAAGCAATTCTAACAGACTTGTAAGTGTGAAATCAATACTTTCCATGGCGTGATAGCGCAACCTGCGGCCGGATCGACGAACCCTGTCGGGCCGGCATCTCGCGCGCGAGGCGGCGCGGGGCGCATAAGCGCGGTTACGGGGCCGCTCTCTTGGCGATCTTGGCGAGGTGCGCCCGGCTGCACCCGGTCGCCGCCTGGATCTGGCTCCAGGTCATGCCGATCGACAGCGTCGCTGCCAGGGCGGCGCTTGTTGGCTTCGCTAGTGCATTGACGCCTTCAAAAGGTACACCGCGCGGAGCGATTTCTTCGGCAATCTCAGCTGGTTAGCAATCGGTCACCTGATGCGAATGTCGGCGTCTGTGCACTAGTGGCCGATCCGGCCCCGATGCAGCTTGCCGTAGCCGATGAGGCTGACGCCGCACGTAGCGGCGATCAGGGCGGGAGCGGCGGAACAGTGCCCGCTACGAGCAGTCTCGGTGATGTCCAGGGCAACCAATCTGGCTCCTACGTAGTTTTCTGCATACCGTAATCCAACGATCCTCATAGATGAGAGGAACCTGAGCGGTAGCGACGTGTTTGAGTATAAGCCTACCTTTATTCCCCCAGGGGAACGCGCATGTCGTTCTATCTCTTCGGCGAAGCGGATGCCGCTTCGCCCAATCCTCCCGATTTGCCGCCATTCCTGCGTGACCATCTCGGTAAGCAGTTGCGTGCCGGCTACGCCGCGGTTGTGACCGGGCGGCAGCCTCAAGCGCTGCTCGACTTGGTCGCCCGGCTCGAGGACGCGCTGGCTAAAGTGGCGGCAACGAGGTCCTCGTTCGGCAACGACGTTCTGGCCCAGGTGCCTGCTCTGCGGCGTTTCGCGCTCACCCTCACCATCGACGCCACTCAGGCCGACGACCTCGTCCAAGAGACCCTGCTGCGCGCGTGGCAACACCAGCGCCGCTTCCAGGCGGGCACCTGCCTCCGGGCATGGCTGTTCACCATTCTGCGCAACCAGTTCTACACGACCTGCCGCAAGCGGCGCTGCGAGGTCGAAGATGCTGACGGTATGGCCGCGCAGAAGCTGGTCGCTCTGGCCGAGCAGGAGAGTGGGATCGAGCTGCGGGAGACCTGGGAGCAACTCGACAAGCTGCCCGCGTCGCAGCGCGAAGCCCTGCTGCTCATCGCCGTCCAGGGGCTCTCCTACGAGGCGGCCGCACGCCTGATGGGCTGCCGTGTCGGCACCGCGAAGAGCCGCGTCAATCGCGCCCGGATAGCCCTGGCTGAAGCGCTGGGCTACGAGCGCGCGCATTCATGAGCCGCTCGGCCCGGCAGCCGTCACCTGCTTGGCGATTTTGGCGAGGTGCGCCCGACTGCACCCGGTCGCCGCCTGGATCTGTGACCACGTCAGCCCGGCGGTGAGCATCGCGGCGATGCCGGCGTTGCGCTCCGTGTCCTCCGCCCGGCCCCTGTAGCGGCCCTCCGCCCTTGCACGCGCCTGTCCCTGAGCCTGCCGGCGGCGCCGGTCCTCGTCGTCCTTGCGCGCCACCGCCGCGAGCACGTCCAGCATCATCCCGTTCACCGCCTTGAACATCCGGGCGGTGAACTCGTCGCCGTTGCCGGTCGCCATCATCCAGCTCGTCGGCAGGTCGAGGGCGACCACCCGGATGCGCCGGTCGGCGATCTCGCGCTTCAGCCGCTCCCAGTCCGCCACCGTGAGCCGGGAGAGCCGGTCGACCTGCTCGATGAGCAGCACGTCGCCGGGATGGGCGTCGGAGAGCAGCCGGAACAGGGCCGGGCGCTCCAGGCGGGCGCCGCTCTCGGTCTCGGCGTACCACGCGGCGATCCGGAGCCCCCGCTCGGCGGCGAAGGCTTCGAGCTGTCCGCGGGCGCGCTGGGCGTCCTGCTCGTCGGTGGAGGCGCGGAGGTAGGCTCGGACGTGCACGGGCGGGCCGATCGGTTCGCTACGGATGGTTCACTGATCGGCGGTTCGTTTTGAATGATCGGCGCGCCTTGCTGAACCGACTCCGGGCTGGTTCGCCAGGGGTATACCCATCCAGAACCGACGCGGGCGCATGTCTGGAGCCGGGCCGCAGTCTCCGCAGCGGCTCTACGATAGGGAACGATCTACACACTACATGATGAATATCCTGGACCTCTCCGACTACGATTTTCTGTTTTGCATCTCTTTATCTATGGCTTTTCTTATGATCTTCCTAATATGCTCTCGAATTCTCTCGCTTCGCTCTGACGAGTTATCAGTCGCGCTATGTGCTTCGGTCTTGAACGGGTCGCGCATCGATTGGGTTCCCGGCGCCAGAGAGCGTGCATACTCAACAAATAGCCCAGCCTCTTTGGCTGGGCGGCATGTCGGCGTGACTACACAACCTACTCTGCCCTAACTCTGCTACATAGTGTAACGTTCCCCAAGTCACGTAGTCGTTACGGCCCATATCTGATCGTGCAGTTAATTTCATAATTCTTCGGCAGACACATTAAGCTTTCATAAACCAAGTATGCGCATTAACTTACCGCCGACTACGTAGGCTGCCGGACGGAGCCACGCCCCCGCGACCGCGCAGAAAAGGGTCACCTGATGCGGCGCTTCTACTTCGACCTCGCCGACGGGGTCACTACCATCCGTGACAAGGAGGGGGTCGAGGCCGCGGACCTGAATGAGGCGCTGGAGGCGGCCGAAGCCGTGATCCAGGAGATGAGAGCCAAGGGCGAGCTGGCGCACTTCGGGGACGGCTGGACCCTCTCCATTCGCCTGGAGGCCGGGACCGTCCTGGCGATCCTGCCCGTCGAGTAGCGGCTGATCGCAAAGGGTGTGGCGCTCGACCTCGCGGCGATCCTGCCGGCGCGGCCCGCGTAAGCCGGGACCTGCGGCAAGCCCCACCACACCTCGGGGGAGTATCGGGCCGCCATGCCGACCGCCGACCTAATCGCCGATCCTGCCGCCCTGCCCCGGCTTCCGCCCGGAGGACTGGGCGACCACCCTGGAGAACTGCCGCCGGTTCGTCGACGAGTTCGGCGCCGAGGCGGCGCACCTCGGGTGGGACACGATCCTGCTCTTCGGCGTCCACCCGCAGGCCGGGATCATCCGGGGCGACTGGTGCGGCGTGATGATGCCGTGCTCGTACCCCGTGTTCGAGGCCACCGAGGCGTACCTGAAGAAGCACCTCTGGACGTCGTGGAAGCGCAAGCCGGGGCGTTATCGCGGCGTGGCGGTGTGGGGGTTCGGGGGGAAGCCCTAAGCCTGGTGGTGGCGGCCGGACCGTTCGGGCGCCGGTCGCTTCGGTAGCCCGACCGCCTGCTGCACCGCCCCGCAACCGGGTGAAGCGTAACGATGCAGCACCCACGATGTAGCGCAGCCGAAGGTCTGGTGGAACCGCAAGCTCGGCCTTAGCCTGCCCCGATCACAGCGCGACCGCGACCCATGCCGATCCGACCCGAGCACCGCGGCTTCTACCCGATCGACTGGCCCCAGCTCTCGGCGGTGATCCGCTTCCGGCGCGCGGGCGGCCGCACCTGCAGCGGATCGTGTGCCTGTCCGACGGCCGCTGGTGGGATGCGGAGGACCGGACGTGGCGGAACGGCCGAGGGCAGCCCCTGCGGCGCGCGCCGGCCGTCGACCTTCTGGCGGAGGTCCGCACGACTCGGGTGGTGCTGGCGGCCGCGCACCGCAACCACGACACTTCCGACAACTCGGACGGCAACCTAGTGGCGCTCTGCCAGCGCTGTCACATGCTGCACGACAGACCGGAGCATCGCCGCCGCCGCTGGCTCACGCTGTTCAGCCGCAAGGCCTCAGGCGACCTGTTCCGCGGTCCAGACCCTGGCTGGCAGCAGTCAGGTCGCCTTTGAAATCGCGATACTCGCCGCACTTGCGTCCAATATCCTTAACGCTTTAACAAGCGCTCAGCCGGCATAAGCCGCTGCCAATATAACGGGAGGGAGATGGAATGAGACGCGAGTTAATCTATTGCGCACATCGCATTCACCAAGAAAATGGGATTTTTACGGCTAGAGAGGCGGTGCCCGGGCCTCAATCTTTCGAGTTTTTCTCCAAAGATCTTACTCGTGTTCAGGAAGCTATCGAGGAGATATGGGCTGCTGAGAGCAAGACTTTACCAATGCCAGGGTGGTTTAGAGGTGCCCTGGCTTCCCGAAAGCAAGCGCGGGTCGATCTCGATAGTTTGGCGTAACCGCGGTCTATCCCTCCACATAGGGCGGCGCCCAGGCGCGGGGCTGCCCGTCCTCTAGGAAGGCGTAGACGATCGGCAGCTCGGCCGGCATGGACAGGCTCGTAATGGTAGGGTGAGGCGCGGGCCCGGGTTTCCCCTCACCGGTCGAGCGTGATCAGGGCTGCCGGTCAGGCCCGCATCTCATGTAAGCTGTGCTATAAGAACCAATCGACGGCGCGCATCCGTGCAAACCGCGGAGCGGTGCCGCTGTCCCCAGCGCGCACGCAATCGCAGCGCCACGAGCGTGGCCCACATCTCGGTGATGAGCCGCTGCAACCCCCGCCACGCCTGCGACGGGTAGGGCCAGGAGATCCCGCCGCCCGCCATTGGCTAGATACACGCCGAGGGCGACCGCACGGCCTTCGTGCAAGCAAGCGGAACCGTTCTCAAGCTGCTGGGACGGCGGTCGGCGGCACGGCCAGTGGCTTCTCCGGCACCGTCGTGCCCTGCACCGGCCCCGGACGCGGCTCTCGAACGGCTTCGGCGGGGCGTGGAGCGGGACGTGGAGCAGTCGGCAGCGGGAGATCAACCAAAACGACGCGACCGCTCAGCGGGTCGAGAATGCGGATCTGCGCCATGCACGCCCCCTAGGGAGGAACGACCAGGGTGTGCCGATCGAGGTAGGAAACCGTAAACGGCCCGACGTGCGCCACGACCCGCGTGAAAGTGCCGGTCAACGGGGCAGGCCCGCCTTGACGCGGATCAGCGCGTCTCCGGTCCGACGGTGCGATGGCATGTGTGAATGCGCGAGTTGGCGTTAGGGACCAGCAAGCCGAGCCATGAAGGATGTCCCGCAGCTACTAGCCAATCGCGGCATGTCGGCCGCCACTCCCCGGCTCAGGCTGTTCGCCACGAGCGCCTACTACGCCTTCATCCTCGAGCCGTTCGGCCGCTGCAGCGACGTCATCGCGCTCAGCCGGGATCTCGTGCTGATCCCGACCTACGTCATGCTCTGTGGGCCCAAGGCGGATGAAGAGAGCCCGCCGCGGCAGGACCGGGCGGGCTGAACGTTGCTTGTGACGGAACGCGTCGATTGGGTCGACTAGGTTGGGGCGTTGGGCGGGGACGTTGTCCTGTTCAATCAAGCCCGTCGAATAAAGCGTGAACAGATCGCAATCAATCTGAGAACGGGACCACAGCCTGGATTGATCTAGATCAGAAACATCAAGAACAAGCTGAGAACAGGCATGGCCAGCGGCAGATACATCGCCTAATACAGGGTTTCGACCGGCAAGCAGGGCCGGTCTGGGCTCGGCCTCGACGCTCAGCGCCAGACGGTGCGCGAACGGCTGAACGGGGGGAGTGGTCGATCGTAGGTGAGTTCACGGAGGTGGAGACCAGCACCAACAAGAGGGTGCGGCCTGAGCTGGAGCCCGCACTGGCCTTCTGCCAGGTGATGGGCGCGAAGCTGATCGTGGCGAACGTCTCCCGCCTGATCCAAGACCCGGATTTCATGAGGAAGCTGGTCGCCACCGACGTGGAAGTGGAGTTCTGCTATCTGCCAAACGTCGAGGGGCCGGTCGGGAGGTTCATGCTTAGACAATGCTCAGCGTGGCCGAGCTTAAGGCCGGCATGATCGCGGAGCGGACCCGGAAGGCGCTCGCGGCCGCCAAGGCTCGGGGCGTCAAGCTCGGCGGTGACCGGGGCAACCTGTCGGCCGACAATGTGAAAGGGCGCGCGGTCAGCTTGAAGCTACGGCAGGCGCAGGCCGATCGGCGCTCATCCGATCTGTCGCCGATCATCGCCGAAATCCGCGCTGCTGGTGCTTCCTTGCTGCGGAAGATCGCGGCCGAGCTGAACGCGCGCGGCGTCCCCACGGCGCGCGGTGGGTCCTGGAGCGCGGTCCAAGTACAACGCGTCCTGGCGCGGACGGCGTAACCCACCGCAAAATGGACGCCGCGGCTCGCTGATCCGAAGACATCCTGGCGCGGTTGGCGTCGTAACGGGCGCGCCGCAAGGAAGCGTGACACTCACCCCAGGTCCCGTCTGGGAGCCGGGAAACAGCAGCCCGTCCGTGGTCACGACAGGCCCCTGCTAATATATCAAACAAAGACACCGAACCTGAATCGCCGGTCGTTCTCTGGGAGGTGCGAGCACAGTTTAGTCCATTAGGACTAGTCCTCTGCCAACTCTTGTGAATAGAACTCTTGGCCGGATCGCTTACACTCGTTCCCAATGACAGCCGGGAAAATGGCGATGAACTGGGAGCGTATTGTACGGGAGGCGAGCAGTCTCCTCCGAGTGCTCGAGCGCCTTGAGGAGGAATCGTTGCAGGCTGGCCCTGACAGCTGCGCCGTGGCGAATTCCTTTCTGATCGCTCAAGAGAACATCCTGAACGCCGTCCTCGCAGTCGAGGAAGCGCGCACTCGCCAAGAGCAGGAGGAGTGGCGCCGCGGGTTTGAGGCGTGCGCTGGCGGGTCGGTAGCCCCGTGAGCCAGATGCTCAATCCGAAGGTGGCATGAGGGGTGGCCCGGAATGCAGCCCCGGGAACGACATACGGGATGGCGCGATTGATCCCAGTTGCCGGGATCAATCCTTCGGCACGCTAGCCTCAACACTAGCCGGCCGGGCCACCCCCGTGCCGGCTTCTCTTTGCCACCTGGAACCAGCTGCTGGCCATCTCGGTTGGTGTAGCAGCACGATGAAGCTCTTGGTGACAAGACCGAACGCCCGGCAAGGTCATAACCCTCCGCCGGGTGTTCGTGTGTCTGGGAGGCTGAAGAACAGCGCTCCGGCAATAGGGTTGGACATCGCCGGGGTGCACCGCGAGACGGATCGGCCCGTGCATGATCTCACGGGCAGCGTCTCCAGCGGGAGCACTGAAACTCAGACGGGGACCTTGCGAGGGCGCTCACGACCGCGGCGGGCCGGCTTGGGCGGGCCTTCGTGGTCGATCGCGACGCGCTCGTGGGACACGACGGGGTGCACCTCACCGAGGCTCGCATCCGCGTCGCGCTCGCGGCCCTCGAAGCCTTCGGGTTGGTTGAGCAGGTTGAGGTCGCCGGCTCGGCCTTCCGGACCACCGCGCGCGGGCTGCACTGTCGGCCGGTTCAGTGGCGGTTCGGCCGTGACAGCCTGCCCGCTTTCGCTACGGCCAACACAGCCGCTCAGCGGGCCCGTGGCGGCCATTGGCGGGACAAGCATTTTTTCTCCTGCCGGCGGCTGCGCGGCGCTCCTGCCGCCCTGGTCTCCGCGTGGACCCGCGGCCTCGCCTCCCTCTCCCCCGGCCAGCCGCCCTGCCCGGGGTTCCGGCCCGACGAGTGGGCGACCACCCTGGAGAACTGCTGCGGCTGCGGGCGACCCGCGGTTGCCGTGCATCGCGATCGGACCCGACGCCGTCGCTCCCGCCCAGATCTGGTTCGGCTCCAGCCCCGAGTCGGATAGGGACCGCGCCCATGTCATCGCGGAGCCCGTCGGACGTTCGGCTGCTGGTCTACGGAGAGCGGAGATGCTCCGGGCCCTCTGCACCTGCCTTGGCGGCTGCCAGAGCCACGATGGTCGGCGTCCAGGCAGCGGGGCTGGCCGGCATCGTCGACGTGATCCTGACGGTTCGGGACGACGTCACGCTCGAGATCTCGTTCGTCGCGACGCTTCGCGAGCGCCGGAAAGGCCATGCCGGTCAGGCGATCGGGATCATCAGCCGGGCAGCCGATGCCACCGGGGTGATGCTGATCCTGAAGGCGCAGGGCTGCCCGCCGAAGGGAGCGCGCCGTGTCCTTGGCACGAACGAGCTCGTGCGGTTCTACGAGCGCCGAGGGTTTCGCGTCGTCTCCGCAGCCTACGGCGGAGGCGTCCTGATGGAGCGCCCACCGAAGCGTCAGAAGCCCGTGAGCAGGTGCGCGGCCTGATCCGCTCCTCAGGAGGCCAGGCCGCCACCGTTACGGTTTGATCGCGGGCGAGGGGTTGGTCGGCGTGGCGGGAGAGGGTGGCGTCGGAGCCGCCGGGCTCCCGGTCGGCGGGCTTGCCGGCGCGGCGGTCGTGGCTGCCGGCGGGTTTGCCGTGCTGGTCGTGTCGGCCTTCTCATCCTTGCATGCGGTGAGCGCGAGCAGCGCGATGAGGGGCAACAGGGTGCACGCACGCACTGGTGTTCCTCCTCTGATGGGCGCTCTCCCAAGGACGAAGGAACGCGATGTTGCTGAAGCGGTTCGGGCTCGAACCGCTGGCAGGCCACCCGGCGCGTATCAGCCATTCGGGCCGCCGGCACGACCTCGCATGGTGGGATCGCCACGGCGCTGAACGCGCGGCATCCCGGCGCCGTGTGGGGGCTCACGGAGGGATGTGCAGGTCCGCCGTGTGCTGCAGCGTCTGGGGGTGCGGGGGTGGGCGTGGCAGCGGGCCGGAAGGAAATCGAGAGACGGAGACCCTCGGCCCGCTGGTGGCCCCTCCGGTCCGAGCGCTCAGGCCGGAGGATGAGACTGCCACACGCGCGAGGTGTAGCTCGCCCGCATCTCCGCGCCATACGGGGTGAATACCGACACAGGGCAGGTCAGGAGCCGTTCCCTGCGGGGATGCTCGCCCGAAGCAGATCGCCCGCATCCGAAGCAATCGCGGTATCGAGGACAGCGAGGCTCACGCCGGCCACCAGGAGCAGAACGCTGGCACCAATTATAGCAAGCGTCTGGAGGGCGCTGAAACCACGCTCGCGCAGTTGGCGGTAGAGGCGCATCCGTTGCTCGGGACTGATGCCGATCAGGAGGAAGAGGTGACTGGGTCGGCAGGTCTGGTCCGGCCGCCAGGGAGGCCAGCGAGTGGGGCGCTCGCCTGTCCGGAACCATGGGGCAGTCGGGTTAAGGTGTAGTGTAGGTGCACATCAGGGTGCCGCCGACAGGCCGAATGTGTAATGGCTACCCCGACCTGCCTACGCTATGCCGAAAATACAGAGGCAATCTTGGCAGTTTAGGGCGAGGGCTGATGAAGGCTTACGTGGTTGCGCTTAGCGCCTCAGTGCTCCTGGCGAGCTTGCCCGACGCGGTCTTCGCACACGCCGCCTTGCTTGCCCCTGACCAACCAGCGCCGGAGGTCAGCACAGACGCCGCCACCCCGGATCGCATGACTGATGTGGATCCGGCCCTGCTGGCGCACTGCGATGCTGAGGCGCTGCGGAGAAAGCTGAGGGGCGAGGTGCGCAGGGTGTTCGTCGAGTCCTGCGTCGAGCCCGAGGGCAACGACTAAGCCTGCCTCTCCGAGAGGCCCATCCGAGGTGCGGCGGCCGGGCTCGAACCCCTGTCGAGCCCGGCCGCCAGTTCCAGCGACCAGCCCGCCACAGGCTCAAAGGCAGTCGCCAGTCGTACTCCCAGGTGTAGGGGCGTCAACATGCCCGTCACGCCAACCATCAGCGAGCTGCACAAGGCCAAGATGATCTCCGATCGGCAGCTCCGCACGGTCAGCGAAGCTTGTCTGGCGAACCCGTCCATGGGTGTCTTTGAGGTTGCGCCAGGGCTGAGGATTGACCTCGGTGCGGCCGTTCTGGACCATCCTTATACGCTAAGAGGCCTCGAGCAGCCCGAGACCACCTTCGTGGAAAAAGGATGGTGGTGAGGCGGGCGATCCTGCTGGTGCGACCTGTGCGATACGCATCAGCGCCAGTGGAAATTTCAACCTCTCATGTCAGAAAAGTTGACATGGCGAAATCTAAGCATCAGTTTGCCCGCGCTTTCTAGGCCAGGAACTTTTGATGAGCGAAGAAGCAGCGAACAGCCATATCGAGTTGGTCAGCGACATCGTCTCGGCCTTCGTGTCACACAACAACGTGCCGGTAGCCGAGCTGCCGAACCTGATCCGAGGCGTCTACGAGAGCCTGGGCAGTCTCGGGAAGCCGGTCGAGCCGGAGCCGGTGAAGCTCACGCCTCCCGTGCCGATCAAGAAGTCCATCACCCCGGACGCCATCATCAGCCTGGAGGACGGCCGATCCTACAAGTCGCTCAAGCGGCACCTGAGGACGCGCGGCCTCACGCCGGACGAGTACCGCAAGAAGTGGGGCTTGCCGCCGGACTACCCGATGGTAGCGCCGAACTACGCCGCGCAGCGCTCCGAACTCGCCAAGAGCTTGGGGCTCGGTCAGAACCGCCGGAGAGCTGCTGCCGAGAAACGTGCTGTCCTGGACGCCAAGGTGAGCGCGCCGGCCGAGCCGAAGAAGGGTCGGGGACGACCGAAGAAGGCTGGTGCTTGAGGGCGTGGCGCGATCGGGATCGCAAGCTCTCGGCAAGCTTCCTTGACCTGCCGTTCACCGCGCTCGTTTGCTGACGGTTCAAGGTTGCCTCCTACTCTCCCCTCATAACTTCGGGGCTGGGAGGCAGAACCCGAGGCGGCCGGGCAACGTCCCGCACATACAGAGATACCGACATCAGGAAGGCCTCGCCTCGCGGCGAGGCCTTCCTCGTGTTCAGAGCATCGCGAACAGGTCGAGCTGCACCGGGCCTTGATGCGGCCGCCGCGACCGGCCGCGCCTCCTCGACGGGGCATATTCCGGAAGCGCCTGCCCTGGCTTTCCGTGCAGCACCGCTCCAACAACTCGGCAGCCGTCGCCATGGTGGAACGCGTACACCACGTGTGTCCCCGCGCGCAGGATTTCCTGATGCAGCCGCTCGCCCCTCGGAAGGCGCGCCAGTGCCGCGAGCAGGCAGGGCAAGCCGGCCGAGGCGACCTGTATGGCTGGGAACTCGATGGCCCGCATGCCCCAGAGCTGGTGGGCGGCGCCGGCCGTCGTGGTGGTGGCGAACGGGTTGACGGCGAAGGCCGTCATTTCGTCCAGGACGAAGCTCGCGAACCGCTCACGCTCGACAAGATGGCCTGCCACCCTGAGGGCGCTGGCGAGCTGGTGCTTGCTCATCGGCATGGGCGTGCCGCTATCCGCCCCCTCGCGCCATCGCACCCGGCATCCCGCGTTCCGCGCCCCTCTGCTGAGGCCATCGTGGCCGTCCGTTGTAAAGCTCGGACGAAAGTGTAGATACCTTGGCCGAGGATCATGGGTGGAGGCCATGAGCCGGCTCATCCACGTCTACACCAGGCTCGCCTTCGAGTACGGGCCGCGCGCCTACCTCTTCGCGCTCCTCTGCGTCGCCCTCGCGGTGCTCGTGCGGTTCGCCCTCGGTCTCTGGGCCGGGCCCGTGGTGCCCTTCGCCACGCTCTTCCCCGCCATTCTCCTGGCCGCCATGCTGGGCGGACCCAAGCCCGGTGCCCTGGCCCTCGCCTCCGCCACGCTGACCGGTTGGTACCTGTTCCTTCCCCCGACCTTCTCGCTCGCCCTGCCGGATCGCGCGAACCAGGTCAGCGTCGCGCTCTTCGTGATCGCCGGAGGGCTGGTCCTGCTGTTCGGCGCAACCCTCAGGATCGCGGTCGAGCGCTACAGCGAGGCGGTGCAGCAGGCCGAGGCCAGCGAGCGACGCCTGCGGCTGGCCCTGGATGCCGGCCGGCTCGGGACCGCCTGGTTCGACGCGGTCCGGCGGGTCGGTGGCTGGTCCGAGGCCGTCGCCCGGATGCTCGGCCTGCCCGCCGCTCAGAGGGAGGTCACCTACGAGCAGTGGCTCGCCATCGTCCTGCCCGAGGATCGGTCCCTGGCCGAAGCCGCCCTACAGGACGCGCTGGCGCACCCCGATGGCTACTATCAGGCGGAGTACCGCATCCGCCGGCCGAGCGGGGAGGTGCGCACCCTGGAGTTCCGCGGCACGGTCATGCGCGACGACGAGGGTCGGGCCGTGCGGCTGGAGGGGGTGGCCGGCGACGTGACGGAGCGCGCGCGCCACGAGCAGCGCCAGCGCGAGCTGCTCCACGAACTCGACCATAGGGTGAGGAACATTCTCACGGTGGTGCAGGCCCTGGCGGCCCAGACCGCCCGGACCGCCTCGTCGCTTCCGTCGTTCACGGAGACCTTCAGCAACCGGCTGTCCGCGCTGGCGGCGACGCACGCCCTGCTGACCGAGGCGCAGTGGCACGGGGTCGATCTGCACAAGGTCGTGGAGGCCGAGGTGATGCCCTACCAGAATGCCGGGCAGCCGCGGGTGATCATCGAGGGCGCCTACGTGACGATCCCGGCACCCCTGGTGACCCCGATAGGGCTGGTCCTGCACGAGCTGACCACCAACGCGGTGAAGTATGGGGCTCTGTCCGGCGAGGCGGGCACGGTGAGAGTGTGCTGGACCTTGACGACGCTGCCGGAGGTTCGGCTGCAGCTGACCTGGCAGGAGGTGGACGGTCCCCCGGTGGTCACACCGACCCGGAGCGGCTTCGGCTCGCGCCTGATCCGGCGCCTGGTGCAAGACGAGCTGAAGGGGGATGCGCGCCTGGAGTACCGGCCGGACGGGTTGCTGTTTGAGGTCTCGTTCCCGTTCGACAGCCAGGAAGCCTTGCCGACGAAATCCCGGTCTTAGGAGCAGCCTCGTTGCGGGCAATCCGGTGTATCGGCAGCCCGGCTTAAGAGTTGGTCCGGGCCGGGCACGTCGCGATTGGGGATCCGAGCGTGCCCGACCCGCCAGTGACGTTCGACCGAGTGGGGCGCGTACCCGACAGGTCGAGGTGACGACCCGGGAATGCGCGGCTTCCTGGCGGGTTCCCAGGCTGAACCTGGCCGATCACCTCCTGGTCAGCGGGAGCGACTGAGTGCGGGGAAGCGATTCCCGGTTCCGAGCGGCATCCGCTTGGCGTGGATCAGCGTAGCCCTCGCCGAGTCAGCCAGAGCCCGGCTCAGCTCAGCACCGGCGAGTAGAGGGGCTGCCGGTTCTCGTCCGTGATTAAAACCCGAAGGTGCGATGGTCGCTGTCCTTAGAGACCTCGTCCCGCACGGTGTCAGGCAGGAGGCGCACCACCTTCTCGCGGCTAGCCTAACTGGCGTGCGAACTGCGCCATCCGGCTCACGGACGCGCCGACCTCGGCCGCCGCCGCGTTGATGACACCGGTGCTCTGGTTCACCAAGTCGACGCTCCCCGCCGCGCTCTGAAGGCTGCAGGAAATATCGCGCGTTGCTGCCGCCTGTTCGGCCACAGCCGAGGACACGCTGAGCGAGATCTCGCTCAAGGAGCGGATTGCCTCGGCTACCGTGCCGATCGCCTGCACCGCCTCGCCGGTTGAGGATTGCACGTCCGCGATCAGTGTGCCGATCTCCTCCACCGCCCGGGCGGACTGGCCGGCGAGCGTCTTCACCTCGGTGGCGACCACCGCGAAGCCGCGGCCCGCCTCGCCCGCCCGGGCGGCCTCGATCGTCGCGTTGAGCGCGAGCAGGTTCGTCTGGTCGGCCACGGCCCGGATCGACGACACCGCCGTGCCGATCCGCTCCGCCGCCCGCGTCAGCCCCGCGATGATCGCCTGCGCCTCCGTGGCGCGCGCGACCGCCGCGTCGCTCGCGTCCTTGGCCTGGAGGGCGTGCCGGCTCAGCTCGTCCGTCGAGGCAGTGAACTCCTCCGTGCCCGCGGCCACGGCCTGCACGGTCGCCGAGGTCTGGGCCGCGGCTTCCGCCGTGCTCGCCGCCTGCGCAGTCACCGCTGTCATCGCTTGGTTGATCTCCCGCAGGCCCGCCTCGATCGCGGCCTGCGCTTCCTCGCGCGCCTGACGCCGCTGCACGGCCGCGGTCGTGTCGGTGGCGTACTTGACGACCTTCACCGTGCGGCCAGCCACGTCGAGCAAGGGATTGTAGATCGCCTGCAGCCAGATCTCCCGGCCGCCCTTGGCGACGCGCCGGAACTCGCTCGACTGAAACCGGCCCGCGCGCAGGTCCTCCCAGAAGGCCAGGTAGGCGGGCGTGCCGTGCTCGGCCGGGTCCACGAACAGGCTGTGGTGGTGGCCGACCACCTCCTCAAGCGTGTAGCCGACGACCTCCAGGAACTTCGCGTTGGCGGTCACGATCGTGCCGTCGAGGGTGAACTCGATCGCGGCGCGCGAGCGGTCGATGGCCGCGATCTTGCTCGCGTGGTCGGCGGCGACGCGCTTGCGCTCGGTGACGTCCGCGGCGACTTTCACGACCCGCGTTGGCCGGCCTCCGCGCCCGAGCACCGGGTTGTAGCTCGCCTGCAGCCAGACCTCCCGGCCGTCCTTGCCAAGCCGGCGGAACTCGGCGGCTTGGCACTCGCCGCGAGCGAGCGCCGCCCAGAACGCCCGGTACGCCGCGCTGTCGTGCTCGGCCGGATCGACGAGAATGCGGTGATGCTGGCCCTTGATCTCGGCGAGTGTGTAGCCGACGGCGTTCAGGAAGTTGCTGTTGGCGCTCAGGATGATGCCGTCGATGTCGAACTCGATCACCGCCTGCGAGCGGTCCAGAGCCTGCAGCAAGGATGCTGCGCTGCGATCAATGAACCACATGGGACCGTCCCGGGGTCAGGCTGACGTTGACGCGCAAGCTAATGTGCGCCAGTGAATTTTCCGCTACACAAATGCGGCCTTGAATTTAGGGGTCAGGGTTAGGTGCTATCACCTAATCCGGACGGGAAGCACACCGTGCCGAACCAACGGGAGCGCCTGGGGGCTTACCAGCTCAGGGCGGAGGGAGGCTCGGTGTCTCGGACGAGGATTTCGGCACCCTGGCCGTGCTCGGCGGCGAGCAGGTCTCTGTTCATGTAAAACAACATGCATTTTGAACCGATCACTGCCCTAAGCTGCGACCATCCGGGATCGGTGACCATCACCGCGCAATAGAGCTACATGCGGCGCAGGCGTCCTCAGCTGAGGTCCTCAAGGGTCGCCCGAGCGCTGCGCAACAACTCCCTGATCTGGCGCTTGAGGGTGGTCACTTCCGCCGTGCGCAGACCGTCGCGAAAGCGGCCGTTCGCCTTACCCCGCGGGGCGCCGCTCCCGATTGCGCCGCCGTGGAGACGGCAGCGCTTCCGGCCCTTCATGGCGGGCGACTGGCACTCCGTCCCGCGCCGCGTCTTGGCGCAGCAGCGGCGCGCCAGGCGAAGTTGCAAGGGCTCGGTCGTCGGCAGGTCCACAGGGTTGACGTCCATTTTCGAGAGATCCCCCACCCCCCGGCATCGCCACGGCGCCGACGATGGCCTGACCGCCTGGCGCGACGTACACGTGCTCAACCGTGACCTTCTGCTCACCGCCGCGTCGGATCTTGGCCAAGGTTTCGAGCTGGGCGAGGAAGGTCCGCTGCAATTTGGTCGCCAGTGTCCCGAAGCGCTCCATGGCGGCCGTGTCCTTGGCCTCCTTGGCCCGGCCGATCATCGACATGGCGGCCTCATGCGTCGCTACGATCTGCACGGCCAGCATCGCCTCGGCCTCGTTGCGGGGGGCGAGGCCCCCGACAGCCGCAAGGGCAGCGTTGAGCTGCTCCGCCGTGGGAGGAGCCTTGCCCGGCTCGCGCACGACCGCTCCGAGCGAGCCGAGCGTATGGCGCGCAAAGCTGTCCGACGCTGTGCCGAAGAGGTCGACCATGCGGGTAAACTGCCCGGCCTCGTCGCTGTGCAGAGCGCTGAGTGCCACCTCACCTCCCTCTGCAAGGTCCACCTCGTAGGCAAGTGGGAGCGGGCGCGCCCGGATCCGCTGCTTGGCGCGCTCGATCGCCTCCTGCTCCTGCTCGGTCGGCTCCCGTGGAGAGGACGTCACGATCTGGGGCAAAGATTTCGACATGGTGGCCGCCTCGATTTATCGGCTTAGATTTCCTCGGCATCGGGCTTCATCACGCCTCGCGGACCACATGCTGGACCACGGGCAAGGAAAGCACGATTTGAACGTCGGTCAAGAGATTGTATCTGTCTCGACGGCATTTTGCGTAGAAGTCGCGACCAAAGCTTGGCCGATACATGATGTCAACATGTCAGCAATATTTGGCTAGCTAGAGCGTTTTCGGTTTAATCTGGATCGTAGCCTGCAGCGGCGAAGAAGTTGGCACACGCGTCGGGCGTGATGGTGTCGACGAGCCTCCCGATGGCCGACCATAGCCCCTCGACGGTGCGCTCGGCGGCCTTGCGTAGCAGGGCTTTGAGCTTGGAAAAGGCCATCTCGATCGGGTTGAACTCGGGCGAGTAGGGCGGAAGGAAGAGCAATCGCGCGCCCGCCGCTTCGACGGCGGCGCGCACGGCCGGTCCTTTGTGGCTGCCGAGGTTGTCCATCACGAGGATGTCGCCGGGCGTGAGTTCGGGCACCAGCACGCGCTCGACATAAGTCTGGAAGGTCTCGCGGTTGATCGGACCGTCCAGCACGAAGGGAGCGGTGATCCCAGACAGGCGCAGACCCGCCACGACGGTGGTGGTCTTCCAGTGACCGTGCGGCACGGGTGAACGCAGCCGCTCGCCGCGAGGCGAGCGTCCGCGCAGGCGCGACATGTTGGTCGACGTCCAGGTCTCGTCGAGGAACACGAGGCGGGCTGGGTCGAGATCGAGGTGGCCCTCGAACCAGGCCTCGCGCGCCGCTCTCACATCCGGGCGATCCTGCTCGGCGGCGTGAGCCGTCTTTTTTTGTACGTCAGATCCCGCGCGTCGAGGAAGCTCCACAGCGTGCCCAGCCCCACCGTGAGATCCTGCTCATCCCGCAGCCGGGCGCGCATCTCCTCCAGCGTGATGTCGTCGTTCTGTGCGATCAGGCCACGCAGAAACGCCTCGTGCGGATCGAGTTTCGAACGGCGCGCCCGCCCTTGCGGGCGGGCTGCCACCGTTCCAGTCGCCGTCAGGGCGGCCATCCAGCGGATCGAGGTCGCGATCCCGACCCCAAAGCGCGCCGCTGCTTGCCGACAGGAGGTCGCTGCCGCCGCATCCACCACGCGCTCGCGGAGGTCCTGGCTGTAGGGTCGGCCCATGCCTCGCTCCTCGTCCAGAGCGATCAGAGAATCACACCACAGCAAGCCCGGAAACCCCGCAGCGACTCAGCTCAAACCGAAAACGCTCTAGCCGGCGAGGCCGATCGGGGCTTAGTGGCCGCCCTGGAGTGGTTCCGGCGCGCATGGGCGAGCCGGGATTGAGCGAAGCGGGATCGCTCCGTGCTGGGACCGCAGCCACGTCGCAACCGCCAGGAGAGCCGCGTGATCGAGGCGACGCGCCAGCTCGTCCTCACACTGCTGCCGGGCGCGGGCGCTCAGGCTCGCAAACCGCAGGAGCAGTTGCTGGGGCACGTCGTCGAGCAGCAGCCCCGGCGGAACGATGTCGGCCGGCACCGCCTCATCGGGTTCGATCCGACTGGCTGAGCTTTCTGAAGCCACGCTGCTGCGACACTGGGTCAGAAGATGCGACGCTAGTTCAGAAGGGAAGACGAACACGGGGCTAAGCGCGCCGAACAGGCACGTTAAAATTTGGTTAAAACTGAGATACCCCGCTACATTATAGCAAGGCTTGCGCTTGCCGTGCTGATAAGGCCGACGCTTGCAATTGTTTCTGCAATCATCTCCGCCCCCTTTTGCTTGTTGAGACTGGCCATATCGGGCGTTAGGTGATTTGGCAACTCGGATAAGCGGCTTAATGCATGCTCAGGCCGGATCCATCTGGGGCCAGTAATTAGGTTGTGCGCGTTCCATGCAGGGGCGTTAAGTGCCTCGAAATGCTAACGGCCAAGCTGGCCGGATCACGCAGGGGCGTTGCAGTAAGCTGTGGAACTGCCCTGGTCGGTGCGACAAACTCAGCACAGAAACTTGCCCCCGGTGTGGCGCTGTGAGCACACTAGCGGCATGTCCTGTAGCCCACCCACGTCGCACTTCCAGCTCTGGTTACTCTGGCCGCGGCCGGACGGTGCCGGTGTTGTGACCGACCACGAGGAGCTGGGCGCCGTCACCAAGGAGAAGGCAGTCGCGACAGCCGCGGACCGGGCTTGCGAACTGTTCTCCCAGTCTGAGGGGGTCGTCATGCTGCTGGACGGAACGGGCAAGCTGATCTGGTCGAAGCGCTGCGGTATGCCTCGGCCGGGTGACCTCATCGGCTTCTGAGTGCCGCAGACCGCGGGGGCGCTGGGAGCGAGCGCCCCAGGTCACGGCGATCAGGGTGGGGCAGCGGAGCGGCGTCGCCTCGCTGCGACCCGCTTGGCGTTCTTGGCGATCTTGGCGAGGTACGCCCGACTGCACCCGGCTGCTGCCTGGATCTGAGACCACGTCAGACCGGCCGACAGCATCGCGGCGATGCCGGCGTTCCGCTCCGTGTCCTCCGCCCGGCCCCTGTAGAGACTGCGCGATCCCGCACGCCCCCGAGCGCGGGTTCACCGACGCGCGGGCCGCCGCGGGCCTCCACGGCCGACCAGCGCCCCCCCCCAAGGGCCTTTGGGCCCAGCTCCGAGGCGCCGCCCTTCGCCAGCACGTCCGACCGCGTGTTGCTGCCGTTCCGCCGCCCACCAGCCGCTAACGCCAGCGTTGCCCGGGAGCCACGGGAGGGCGCCGCTCAGGGCCGGCGCAGAGCCGCCGCTACCCCCGCCTCCCGCCAGCCCCCAGAACTCCGCCGACCTTCTCGACGGCGCGGCCGACCTTGATCAAGTCCTTGCGGAACGACTTCACGCTGTCGTCCTCCGCGACGCGTTGCGACGCCCCCTTGAGTTTCGCGAGCGGCGCCGAGAACTGGTCATCGACGCCGATCGGCCAGTCCCGCCGCGACATGGGCCGGAAGGCGAAATAGCCCCGGGCCTCGCCTACTCGTCGCCGGCGGCGCCGTCCGCCGGGCCCGTTCGCGTTTGCCACAGGCCCCGGCGGCGGCCCGATGCTCCGGGATGAGATCTCCGGGTCGTCGCCCCGAATTCCGAGACCGCCCGCTCTTGTCGTCGCAGGTTCGAGCGGGCGAAGGCAGCGACCGGTTGACCGTCCGTGACCTCGATCGGGCCGGTCGCTGTAGCTGGCGGCCGGGCTCGCTGTGAGGGCCGAGCCCGGCCGCTGCACTGTTCCAGCGCATCCCCAGGCCGTCCTGGCGCGCCACCTGCCTGACGCGCTACCACCCCGCCCCAGGCCGGCTCGGGCGGGCCTTCGTGGTCGATCGCGTCGCGCTCGCCGGCCACCGCGACCTCGGCCTGACCGAGGCCCACATCCGGGGCGCCCTCGCGGTGCTGGAAGCGATCGGCTTCGTCGAGCGGGTCGAGGTCGCCGGCTCGGCCTACCACCGCACCGCAGTCGGGTCGCAGCGCAAGCCAGTGCAGTGGCGGTTCGGCGTGGAGTACCTGCCTGCCTTCAGCGCGGCCAACGAACGCGAACAGCGCGCCCGTGGCGCCCGCTCTCCGGCTCACCGCCCTCCACCGGCCGCAGCCATTCGCCCGCCAGCGGCCAACGTCGTGACTCCCAGGGCCATCCTGCCGAGCCAAGTCGCCAGAATAGACAGCCCAGCGTTAGCGTCCCTGTATTCTGGCGAGCAGGTTCGACCGGAGCCCAATCCGGGGCGGGAGGCAGCACTTGCACGACTTGGACAGGGGCTAGGACTGGCAGGTTAGCGGCAAGCGGAACCATCGCAGGGCTGCCGAGGCCAGAGCAGTGCTTTCGCAGCTCAGAACTTCCCGGACCTCGATGCGTTCAGTTCAGCCTACGATAGCACTGACCATTGCTCTTGAAGTATCCGGCAGGACACCTCTTCCCTGTAGTACGAACTGGCTTGGACGGTCCCGACGGTCGATCGCAGCTCGGTCCGCAGATTGTTCCTCCGCCCGTATTTGGAGACGCGGCGGAAGACGTATTAATCGCAAAAGTGCTTAGAGCAAGCACGAAGATGCATCGCAGAGCGTGCTTCATGGTATTGCCCTCCAGGGCTCGCCAAAATTTCATTGAATCATAGGATCTGTCAATACAGAGCCCTGCCGAGCGCCGACAGTACTAGCCGCTCGCGACTCGCGCAGCTCGCGCGCCTTCTCAGCGATGGCCTTGTCGCCCGCTGAGGCGACAGCCCGCTGCTGGGGCTGCGGAAGCCGCGCCACCTGGGCTGCGGCCGAGACGGAAACGCGCCCAGTCTCGACGGCCTTGCCGATCTCCGGGATGGCCTTCTTCTGAGAGCCGGGCCGGAAAGGAATTGAGTAATATCAATGAGTTGTGGTTCCTCCATCCCGATGAGAGGAGGATCCGATGGCCTGGGATGATGCGGCTCGCTACCACCATCGGCGTTCGTCAGCTCGCTATCCGAGTGACATGACGGATCGGGAATGGGCCGTGATCGCTCCGCTTCTGCCCCCACCCAAGCCTGGAGGGCGGCCGCGCACGACCGAACTGCGGGCGGTGATGGATGCCATCCTGTACATCGCCACCGGCGGCTGCCAATGGCGGATGCTGCCCAAGGATTTTCCGCCCCGCTCGACGGTGCAGGGCTACTTCTACAGCTGGCGGGACAGCCGCCTCTGGGAGACAATCAACCACCTGCTGGTCCTGAGCGCGCGTGAGCTGGAGGGACGGGAGGCCAGCCCGACGGCCGGTGTCATCGACAGCCAAAGTGTGAAGACAAGCGAGAGCGGAGGGCTGGCGGGTTACGATGCGGCCAAGAAGATCCAAGGCCGCAAGCGCCACATCGTGACCGACACCCTCGGGCTGATGCTCTTCGTCCTCGTTCACGGGGCTGATGTGCAGGATCGCGACGGCGCCCCGTCTCTGCTGAAGGCGATCCGCCACCGCTTTCCCTGGCTGCGCCACATCTTCGCCGATGGCGGCTATGCAGGCGAGAAGCTGCGCGGAGCGCTGCACGGTCAGGGCGTCTGGACCATCGCAATCATCAAACGATCCGACACGGCCAGGGGCTTTGAGGTTCTCCCGCGCAGGTGGGTTGTTGAACGAACATTCGCCTGGCTTGGCCGTTGCCGGCGTCTTGCCAAGGATTGGGAGAAAACCACCGCGAGTTCCACGGCGTGGGCCTTTATCGCCAGCATCCGGCTGATGTCACGACGGCTCGCAGGGTACTGCTTTCCAACGTGAACTTTTGAGTCCGGCTCTGAACGGCAGCCGCGCGCGAGGACGGCCCATTCGCATAAGCCCCTGTGCGGAACCCTGCCTGATTTGGGCGCGCACCGTCACTCACCCTTTCCCACCCCGTACCACCCTCAACCCGCCCAGGGCCAGCGGCAGGTCCGGCGGCTTGGGCGGCCCGGTCAGGTCGGGGAAGTAGGCGTGGCACCGGGGCACATACTCGTTTCCCCGCACCTTGTCGGGCGGTGGATAGGGGCAGTCGTGGGCGATGCCCTCCAGCTCAGCGCATCACCCAATCTCCTGCATAGCTCCCCTCAAAGCGCGGTGGACACTTAGAGCACCTATCAAAACCGCCTTCTCTCCTGAAATTTCAACTACTTAGCGGGAGCGAAGGAGGGTTGTGTTAGGGGCTCTTATTTTCTGGACATGCCACTCCATGCCTCGACGAAGGTGGCGCGTCTTGGAAAAGAGTGTGGTGATCCTGTTTGTGCCAGATTAAGGGCGCGCTTCGCGAAATTGGCATGCTCCAGAGCCCAGTCGGGTCGGAGAAAGCGCCTTTGTTTCTCGCAAAACGCGCCTTGGCCGATCCGCGCAAGCCGCCATGACGGCTAGCTTAACCGCTGCATGACGAAGTCGTGGCTTTTGTGAGGGGGGCACAAACAATGAGTTTTACATTTAACTATGGCGGATACGGTAATCAGACGATTACTGGACTAGACGACTAGGATTACAACATCTTAATAGGAGACTACCCCGGTCTAGGACAAGGAGAAGCAGGCGGTGATGACATCATACGCCTCGGAAGCTACTGCAGCAACAATCTCGTGTACGGCGACGCATATTTCATGACATCGTCAACTGGTGGAAATGACACCATCAGCGGGGGAGATGATTGCTCCCTAAGCACAATCTGCGGCGACGCGCTCACCATGTCGAATTCAATTGGTGGCAATGATGCGATCACAGGCGGATCAAACACCGGAAGCTTGGTGTATGGCGATGCGACCAATATGTACAATTCAGCTGGTGGTAGTGACTCTATCATAGGAGGATCCAACGGATACAACGAGATATACGGCGACGGTCTCTACGTAGAATCATCGACATGCGGGAATGATTATATAGTGGGAGGGGCTGATTCAACCAACTTGATCTATGGCGACAGTAGTTATAACAGCGGAACACAATGCGGGAACGACACTGTCGCCGGCGGTGTAGGTGGGGTCAACTTCTTGTACGGCGATAGCCGAACGGCCGTTACGGGATCTCGTGCCGGTGATGACCGCCTGATAAGCGCAGCGAACACCATCGACGAGATGTGGGGCGACTGGCAGTACTCGGACGGGACGGCCATCCAGGGGCACAACGTGTTCGTGTTCGGACCGAACAACGGCAATGACATTATCCACGACTTTCATCCTGGTGAGGACAAAATCGAGTTCGACGGCTTATATGTGGACAAAGTGCCAGAGAAGGCGTTAGCGCGCATCCCGGTTCAGGCGGCAGCTCATCTTCCGACGAGGCTCGCCATGCTCTCGGAGCTTAGCATTGAGGTATCCGGCGGCAATAGTATCATCCACGTAGATGCAAACAACAGTATCACAGTAGAAGGAGTGATCTCATTATCGGCATCTGACTTCAAATTCATCGCTTAAGGCAATCCTGGTGATCAGGCTGATCCTGACCTGTCGACCAGATCACTTTTGGTTTAAGGCGGCGAACCCGGCTCAAGTGAACCGCCTCCGGTGCCGCGGCGGCATGGCGCGGATCGCCTGCATCACCTCGGGTGGAATGCGGAGCGGCTGCGGCGCGGTCGTCAACACCACGATCGCACCCGCAACCGCGTTCGCCACGTCGTCGTGCGCGCCGGCTGGATGATCGATGCTAGGTCGCCGGCTCGGCCTTCCGAGCCACCGTGCGGGCTGCAGCGCCGAGGTCCAGGTTTGACAGTGCTGGATGCTCGCAGAGGCGACTTCCGACCCGGAGCGGACATTGGCACCCTGCGCCTAGGCCCGGGACCAATAGCGGGCAGCTAACGGTCGCGCCGAGGCAGATGGCAGCCAGCAAGGTGGTCGAGGCGATCGTGACGTGTTCTAGCGCAACTCCGCCTAATCGATGACCTCGTCAGCCGCATTCAAGATCTCTCGCGGAATTGCTATGCCGAGCGAATTCGCCGTGCTCTGATTTATGAGGAGCTCAAAGTTTGTAGGCTGTTCCACGGGCAGTTCTCCCGGGCTTGCTCCTCTAAAAATCCTGTCGATGTAATGTGCAGACCGGCGGTAGACAGCCGACATGTTAGGCCCGTACGAGATCAAGCCACCCACTTCAGAAAACACTCTGCTCTCGTAGAGCGCTGGAATTCGATAATGCGCAGTGAGATTTATGATTAGCGACCGGTTCTCGGCGGATATAGGAGTTAGACAGACAAGTAACGCTTGAGCTCCTTGTTCTTTCAATAACACGAAGGCCTTCGCCAAATCTTCAGCCTGGTTGATATCATGCACGGCCAGACGAATTCTTGCTTGCTGCGCTGCCGGTTCGATCTCCTTCAACAATTGTTTGGAGGCTGGGGTAGCCCTATTGATATAAGGAAAGAGGCCGACGTTGCTTACACCCGGCACGAGTAATTGCAGCATCTGTAATTTCTTAGCCGCCAGTTCCGGCGACATAATCGTTACGCCCGTAACGTTGCCCCCAGGCCGCGCCAACGTCTGGACGAGACCTGCACCCTCGGCGATTGCCGTGCCCGACAATACAATCGGTATCGAGGAGGTCGCCTGCTTAATGGCATTAGCCACAGGGGTGGCCGTCGCGACGAAGATATCAACCTTCAATTCAGCAAGCTCGGCCGCAGCTGCTGCTAGCGTTTGAGGATTACCGTGAGCCCAGCGCCACTCCGTCTTGAGATTGCGGCCTTCGACGTAGCCCAATTTTCGGAGTTCCTGCTCAATTGCGTCTGCATATGGTAGGAGAGCGGATCCATACTCAACTCTGCCGATCCGCAATATTTTAGATCGCCCCTGTTGGCCAAAAACCAGCCCCGGCCAAATGCCCAAGCCTGCTAGGCCCGTAAACGAGAGCAACGATCGTCGGTTCATCTATTTTTTGCCTTATCCGTTTGGTTCTTTTAATCGTAGCGCCGCCCTATAATTGAGTAATATCTGGTTGACTCAGGCGACCAACCTCCGCTAACTCTACGAGCCTGTACCCTAGCAACCAAAAGCCCAGGTCATCACGCGCCAGCATCGCGACGAGCACAACCATAACACAACGACCTGCCCGGCGCGTGCGAACCTCTTCAACTGATCGAGGCTGCGGGCACGACCCTATCAGAGGCCCTGCGCATGCCCGCTTTCCACCGAGGCTGTGTGAAAACGCGGGCAGATGCTGAAAACGTAGAACAATCTTCTCTGTGGCAGACACTCCAGGCCGCCAAACGCCGCCCCAGAGGCCGACAAGATGCCTATTCCGGCACTGGCCAGGGCGTCCGAGGGAAAATCCTTCTACCGCCTCCGCGTTTTCACACAGGCTCCACCCGTAGCGGAACTCGTGCGTGGGTATCAAACGTCAGACTTGATCCACTAAGAAGCTCCAGGAAGCCCGCGGAGCCTGCCGGGCGGGTTAGGGGGTTACCGTCAGAGGCAGAACGCCCATCTCCAGCCAGCATCGGAGCCTGCCGCGGGCCTCAGGCGGCGGGCAGGCGGTTCAACACCCGACGCACCGCGGTCGGGGTACAGCGGGCCGCCCCCTGCGCGGTCGGGATGCCGCGCTCGGTGGGGGCGCGGGCGATGCCGTTGGTCGAGGTGACACCAGCCGCGCGAAGCTCCGCGAGGACCGGCGCGACGCGCGCCGCGTTGCGGTCGCCCCTGGCCTTCCTGCCGGCCCTGGCGGCCCCGTGATCCGCCTCGGTGAAGGTCCGGCCCCGGGAACCCGCCCATCTTGGTCCCGCGGGCCTTGGCGGCGGCCAGGGCGGCCTTGGTGCGGGTGCTGATCGCCTCGCGCTCGTGCTCCGCGATCAGGGCCATGATGCCGACCGTGAGCCGGTTCGCGTCCGGCATGTCGGCGGCCACGAAGTCCACGCCCGATCGCTCCAGGTCGCGCAGGAAGCCCGGATCGCGCGAGAGGCGGTCGAGCTTGGCGACGATCAGCTTCGCCCTGTAGAGGCGGCAGGCGTCGATCGCCTTGGCGAGTTCCGGCCGGTCCGCGCGCTTGCCGCTCTCCACTTCGATGAACTCGCCGACGACGTGCCTGCGGGCCTCGCCGAGGTAGCGCGCGACCGCCTCGCGCTGCGCGTCCAGGCCAAGCCCGGAGCGGCCCTGCTTCGCCGTGCTCACCCTCACGTAGGTTACGAACTTGCCGGCGGTCATGGCCCCTGCTCGCTTTGCTCACCGTTTGTTGAGCAGCGTGATAAGATGGGCAGAGCGGGTAAACCGCGGCGGGGTCGAGGTCGAGGGCCGCCGGTCGAGGTGTCGAGGGCTCGCCGCCCTGGTCGAGGCCGCTGGTCGAGGCGCCAGGACCGCGCAGAACGGCCGCGGAGCCTGCCGCGGTAGGGGATCCGCACCTGCCGGGGGCGGAACGGCCGCCACGGACCAACCTCGCGGCCTTGGTCGAGGCGCGAGGGCCCGCTGCCCTGGTCGAGGCGCGCGGCTGATCCCGGCTCGGCCGAATGTCCAGGCACCAGCGGGGTCTATTCATGCGGTGGGCTATGCGCCGGACATGGCGGTGGCCTCGCCGGCTCCGGTCACTCGCTCCGCGCTCTTGGCGCGGAAGCTCGGCCTCGCGGTCGAGGCGCCTAGAAATTTTTTCTTCGAGTGTGAAGGCGCGGACGTGCCGCTTTCCGACCCAGGAGCGGCCTCTCGCCCCGCGCCAGTCGCCGCCGGCCGCAGGCCCCTTCCGGCCTCTCGCCGACGAATTCGAGCGGGCAGCCACGCTCCGCCAACCTCGCCGGGCCTCGTAGCTCGCCTCCGCCGCGCCCTTCCGCCGCTGCGGGACTCATGGTGGATTCAAGTGGTCGTCGCAACGGCTTGGCGGAGGGCGGTTGTGATGGCAGGTCGGCGGCGTTCGGATCGGGCACTTCGCGAGAAGCTGCGGTCACCGGGTCGTCCCGGGGTCGGTCTGCGCGAGACGTGGCGGGGGTTCTGGGCGTTCCTCGCGCAGGGTCTCTCCAGCGAGGTCGCAGCGATGAAGCTCGGGATCTCGCCACCGGTCGGCTCGCGGTGGTTCCGGACAGCAGGCGGAATGGCACCTTCCCACCTGTCACCATCATCCAAGTCGCCTTCTGCGCGCTACCTGTCGTTGGCTGAGCGGGAGGAGATCGCGATCCTACAAGCGCAAGGTCACGGGGTCCGGGACGTCGCTCGGCGTCTGGGACGGGCGGCGTCGACCATCTCGCGGGAATTGCGCCGCAATGCGGCGACCCGCAGTGGCGGCCTGGACTATCGCGCCACGACCGCGCAGTGGCACGCTGAACGCGCGGCACGCCGGCCCAAGCCAGCAAAACTGGCGGGGAACGCAGCGCTGCGGACGTACGTGCAGGAGCGGCTCGCCGGAACTGTCGCGACACCGGGCGGGAGCGCTCTGCCTGGCCCTAGCGTTGCCTGGAAGGGACGGCGGCACGGGCGACGCCAGAGCCGCCGATGGGGTCGATCCTGGAGTCCGCAGCAGATCGCCGAGCGCCTACGGCTCGACTTTCCGGGCGATACGACGATGCGCATCAGTCACGAGGCGATCTATCAGGCGCTCTACATCCAGGGCCGGGGCGCGCTGAAGCGTGAGCTGACCGCGTGTCTTCGCACAGGACGGGCTTTGCGTGTGCCGCGGGCCCGCAGCCTGGGCCGAGGCAGGTCGTTCGTCACCCCCGAGGTGCTCATCAGCGAGCGTCCGCCCGAGGTGGAGGACCGCGCGGTGCCGGGGCACTGGGAAGGAGATCTGATCCTGGGTCTGAAGAGTTCGGCGATCGGGACCCTGGTCGAGCGCACGACGCGCTTTACGATGCTGCTGCATCTTCCGCCGATGGACGGCCATGGGGTGACACCGCGTGCGAAGAACGGCCCGGCGCTGGCGGGGCACGGGGCCCAGGCGGTGCGCGAGGCGATCGCCGGCACGATCGCGCGCTTGCCCGAGCAGCTGCGGCGCTCGTTGACCTGGGACCAGGGTACCGAGATGGCCGAGCACGCGCGCTTGCGGATCGACGCGGGTCTGCAGGTCTACTTCTGCGATCCACGCTCACCCTGGCAGCGGGGGACGAACGAGAATACGAACGGGTTACTGCGACAGTACTTCCCGAAAGGAACGGATCTGAGCGCCCACAGCGCGAACGATCTTGCTGCTGTGGCCGCAGCCCTCAACAGCAGACCGCGCAAGACGCTGAACTGGAAGACGCCGGCAGAGGCGCTCGACGCTGTGCTGGCTGCCGTGCAAGATGGTGTTGCGACGACCGCTTGAACCCAAGCATTGTCGCCGGGTCCGTGTGAGGCGGGCCATAGGTTGTTGTCGAACACGTTGAACAATGTCGAACACCCTAACCCATTGATCCAGCTATCGTGTTCTACTGTTCTACTTGTTCTAGATAAAAGGGGGTAAGAGGTACAATGGCGCGCCGCACAGGGCGGAGGTGGGGCTCGAACCACCGCGAAAAATTTTTCCTGGCGAACTGAGCACGAAATGTTGAACACGTCGAACAATAGAACTAACCAGGAATATCAATGGCTTAGCGAGCCAAAAATGTTCGGCGTTCGACATCGCGATCTAGGGCGTCTCTGCAAACTCACGTGAGCCAAAGCATGGTCATGCCGAGCGTGACCATGGCGAGGTAGTTGGTGGCGCGCTTCTCGTAGCGGGTGGCGATGCGGCGATACTGCTTGAGCCGGTTGATCAGCCGCTCGACCCTGTTGCGTTCCCGATAGGCGACCTTGTCGAAGTCGGGCTGACGCGGCTGATCCTTGCGGGTCGGGATCACCGGCTCGACCCGCCGCTGCTTGAGCCGGCGGCGGGCGGGTGGGCTGGAGTAGCCTCGGTCGCCCGCCGCCCGGCGCGGACGCAGGCGGGGGCGGCCCCGCCCCGGCCGCCGCACCGCGCCCTTGTCCATCAGTGTCAACGGGCTTCGAACCTTCCGCAATTTCGGGCGCGCAATTTTCCTCAGATCGGCGGGCTCGGCGGTCAGGCGATGCCGAGGTGAGCACCTCCATTCTTGGGCGGGCGTCCGCGCCGACGCGGAGGCGGGGCGAGCGGCGGAGCCTGCAGGGCTGCCTTCGAGCGGATGTGCTCGGGCATGAGCGCGGTGTGCTGGCGCAGCCGGTAGCTTGAGCCCTCGATCTGCACCACCACGGCGTGGTGAAGCAACCGGTCCAGCAGCGCGGTCGCCACCACCGGATCGCCGAACACCTCCCCCCACTCTGCAAAGCCGCGGTTCGAGGTCAGGACCATCGCGCCCCGCTCGTAGCGCGCGTTGACGAGCTGGAAGAACAGGTTGCCCCCGCCCGGCACCACCGGCAGGTAGCCGATCTCGTCCACGATCAGCAGCGCCGGCCGGCAGAAGTAGCGGATCTTCTCGCGCAACGTTCCTTCCCGCTCGGCCCGCGCCAGCGTTCCCACAAGGTCGGCCAGGGTGGTGAAGTACACGCTGCGGCCCGCCTTCACCGCCTCGACCCCGAGGGCCACCGCCAAGTGGCTCTTGCCGGTGCCGGGCGGGCCGAGGAAGTGCAGCACCTCGCAGCGGTCCACGAAGCCCAGCTCGGCCAGGGCCAGGATGCGGGTGCGGTCGAGCGAGGGCTGGAAGGCGAAGTCGAAGCCCGACAGCGTCTTGACCGTCGAGAGCCGCGCCATCACCAGCGCGGTCTTCACCCGCCGGCTCTCGCGTAGGCTCAGCTCCTCGCTCAGCAGGGCATCGACCGCCTCCAGCGCGCTGAGTTCGCCGCGCTCCAGCCGCCGCACGGTGGTGTCGACGATCTCCAGGGCGCGCGGCATCTTCAGCCCTACCAGCGTGGCCTTGATCCGCTCGACCAGTGGGGGGATCAGCTCGCCAGTTCCGCTCATGCCGCGTCTCCCCGGTCGGTCCTGGGCACGCCGGCTCCCGCGAGTTGGCGGGCTACGGCGTCGTAGATGGCCAGCGGGCGACGCGCGACCTGGTCGCCGGCGCGCCTGACGACCACCGGCTCGGCAGGGTCTCGTGGCTCGGGCGGGGGAGATCGCGGCCGCCGATGGGCTGGATCGACCTGCGTCAGCCCACGCCCTTCCAGGGGCAGGTGGCAGGCAACGAGCTCACCCGCCTCGTAGATGCGGATCTGATCGGCCAGCACGTGCACCTCCAGGGCGCGGCGGCGGGTGGTGTCGGGCACGCTGTAGAGATTGCCCGCCACCGAGACGAAGCCCTCGTGGGTGACGCGCCGCTCCAGGCTGAGCACGGCTTCGTAGGGCACGGGCGGCAGCGCCCGCAGCTGGCTGCGCTCCTCCGCGAAGGCGTCGGCGACGATCCGCTTGGTCGTGGCGTGCCGGCGGGCGTTGGCCACGGTGTCGAGCCAGTGCCGCAGCTGGTCGTTCAGGTCGTCGAGGTTGCGGAACGAGCGGGCGAGGAAGAAGTCCTCGCGCAGGTAGCGGAACGGGCGCTCGACCTTGCCCTTGGTCTTGGCCCGGTAGGGACGGCAGGCGCGCGGCAGGAACCCGTAGTGGCGCGCGAGATCGAGAAGGCTGCGGTTATAGATGACCAAGCCGTCGGGATCCTCGCCGATCACGGCGGTCTTCATGCGGTCGTAGAGGATCTCGCGCGGGGCGCCTCCAAGGGCCTGGAAGGCGGCGATGTGGCAGCGCAGGACCGTCTGCAGATCCTGGTGGACGACGAAGCGGGCCCAGAGATAGCGCGAGTGGCCCAGCACCATCGCGAACAGCCAGACGATGCGGGTCACGCCCGGCTCGTCGGCGAAGACGACCTCGAAGCGGGCGAGGTCGACCTGGGCCTGCTCGCCCGGCGGGGTCTCGAAGCGGCGCTCGATAGGCAGAGGAGCTGAGGGGCGAAGCAGGGCCACGGCTCGCTTCACGGCGGTGTAGGCCCCTGCGAAGCCGCGCTCCTTCAACTCGCGCCAGAGACGGACGGCCGTAAGCTGCGGGTAGGCGGCCAGGCGCTCGCGCAGGTAGGGCAGGAAGGCGTCGGTGGCCCGCGCGCGGGGGGATCGCGGTCCGTAGACGGGCGGCTCGAGGCCGCGGGCGATGTACTTGGCGACGGTCTTGCGGTCGAGGCCGAGCTGGCGGGCGATGGCGGTGACCGAGAGGCCCTGCCGGTGGAGGTCCAGGATCGTCATGAGTTCCCCGAGGCTGACCACCGCGCCGCTCCCTCCCGCCACGGGGACCAGCTTCGGTGAGACGGCCGCCGCGCGGGCATCCCGCCTCAAACAGGAGGCTCAGGGGCGGCCGGGAGGGTGGGGAAAATTGCAGGCCCACAAGTGAGGAGGATCCAACGCCCGCTCACAATCAGCGCGTCCAGCGCGAACTGCTCGTGCCGCTCGCCAGCCGTGAGGACGGCCGCCATCGGCTTGCCCCCGCCCTCGGCGCGCAGGTGCAGCTTGGTCGAGAACCCGCCCTGGCTGCGCCCGAGCGCCTCGCCCACGCCCTCGACCGTCCCCTCACCCTCCGATGGCGCCGGACCGGCGTGCCCCGGCGGCGTGCTGGTGGGCGCGCACCACCGTCGCGTCCACGAAGTGCAGGTCCCAGTCGAGGTCGCCGCAGGCGTCCGCCTGCGCCTGCAGGCGCTGCAGCACCCGGTCGAACACGCCAGCCTTGCGCCAGCGGTAGAACCGGCTCGACACGGTCCCAACCGCCCCGTAGCGCGCCGGCAAGTCCTCCCAGGGCGCGCCCGTGCGCAGGATCCAGAGCATGCCGTTGAGCACCTGGCGGTGATCCTCTGCAGGCCGGCCCGTGCGTGGCTTCTGCGGCGGCAGCAGCGGAGCGATCTGCTCCCACTGCGCGTCGGTCAGTTCAAAGCGTCGCATCCCGACCACGTGGGGGCTCGCCCCGCCCGTGTGAACCCCTTTGCAGAGACGCCCTAGAACAATGGGTCTCCAACCCCTGATCCGGGCTTGTTCGGACACTCGGCGTCGTCATCCGATCCCGATGCGGTGTGCCACTCGGCGACGGCCCTCCCCCACGGCCAGCCGGGGAACAACGCCTCCCACTCCGCCCGGAGTTGGGCGAGCGGCGGGAAGGTCCAGCCCTGCCGGCGCATCACCTTCCGGTGGTTCGAACAGCCCTTGCTCTTCAAGTAGCTGCCAAGCTGTCTGTCGCTCACGGTCTTCAGCTTCGGCGACATCTCGCGGGCCTGATCGAACAGCCCGCGCCGCCGCTTGCTGCGGGTGTTGAAGCCGGCCGGCACCTCTTCGTCCCATCCGGTGGAGACGGCGCGGTTCGGTTCGCGGGGGTCTGCGCCTTCGAGAATGCCGGTTTCGAGCAGTTCCACCCACCATTCATCGAGCGGCCGGAGGCTCCGCTCCTGCTGTTCGACCAGGGCGGCGGTGCGGACTACCTGGCGCGGGTGCCAGCCCTTGAGGTCGAAAGCGAGGAGGTCATGCAGCATCGCCGCGAGCCCGCCGGCCTCCATCTCGTCGTAGAGGGGGCCGAACCACTCGGGGTCCTGCTTGTGCACGTCCGACACCGCGAAGACCGCGAAGCGGCGCTCGTCGGCGCCGGCCGGCACGATCCAATCCTCGTTGCTGGCCATCAGCACGTGGAGGCGGTTCGGCACTGTCACGCCGTCTCGGCCCTTTCCTTCGATGAACAGGTCCGGCTCCGTGATCAGCCGCTTGAGCGAGCCCTCCGCCGACTTGTCGCCGGGCCAGTAGGCTTCATCGGCGAAGAGGAAGCAGGCATCGCGCAGGTGCGCGTTGAAGCGGCCGGACAGGTGCTCGGCATCCGAGATGTGGGTCGCGTGCTGGCCCAGGATGCGGCACAGAGCGTTGCCGAGCGTGCCCTTGCCGGTGCCCTTGGTGCCCTTGAAGACAAGGGCCACTTCGGCCCGCCGGCCCGGGTTCTGGAGCAGCCAAGCTAACCAGGCGATGATGTAGCGGTCGGCCTCGGCGTCGCCGGCGGCCAGTACCTCCCGGATGTGGCGCCTCAGCCGAGTCCAATCGCCGGGCTGGGGCTGGATCGCGAAGCCGCGCCAGAGGTTAAGCTGACCATCGACTTCGCGGCCTTTTTCCGGCTCGAAGATAAGTCCATTGTATTGCCGGCGATCCGGGTGCTCAAGCCACCAGTGACCTAGCTTTTTCTTCTTATCTTCGGAAATACGGACAGTCTTGTTGATGTAGAAGTTGCGAAAATCCTCGAATGAGAGGAAGTTCGCAGCCTCCCGCGAATGCCCGTCTTGGTGTTCTAAATTGAAGGTGAGGACGCGCGTCTTGCCGCCCTCCATGACGACGCAGTATTTCTCGTTCATCTCGGCGAGCAGGGCGTCATGATAGCCGCCCGGAGGTGCGGGAGGCGGCGGGGTGCGCGGCTTGGCCATCCCGGCCGTCAAGCCGCTCTCGATCGTCGCCCACGCCTGCGCCTCGCCGTTCGTCTCGACGTAGCGGCAGGCCACGGCGGCGGCGTACATCCACCGCTTCACGTCCTCGGCGTCGAGGGCGCCCGCGCCGACGTAGCGGCCGAGGTTGTGCGAGGAGACGTTCAACTGAATGTTCCGGCCGGTCTCGCGCTTCTCGGACACGGCCCTGACTTCGGCCGAGACCACGGCCGAGAGGTAGCGTCCGCGGAAGCCGGCCCGGTCCGGCAGGTTCGGCCGCCACGGCCCCAACGCCTTGTCGCCATAAAGCTCGAAGGCGTTTTTCTCCGGGTAGGGATCGGCCCCGGCCGCCGTCGCGGCGGGCGCCTTCGCCGTCGCGGCGGGCGCCTTCGCCTTCGTGGCCTTCGTCCCGGTCGCCCAGGCCGCGCCCAGATCTTCTATCCACGCGATAGCCTGCGCGGCGACCGTCGCGCGGATCGCCTTGGCCGCCTCGGCAGGCTCGTCGGGTTCGGGCGGCCTGTCGCACAGGAGGTCGGCGAGGTCCGGCGCCCCGGCCTCGGGGGGCAAGCCGCAATCGCTCTGGCGGGCCTCCACCGCCCCGTCGCCGGCTGCGTGGGCGAGAGGGCACCTATCAGGCGGTCGATGCCGTCCTGCGGCAATCCTGCGCCCCTACAGAGTGCACCGACCGCGCGGGCCAGGGCGGTGCGGTCCGCCTCGGCCTCCGGGTAGTGGCGCGCCAGGAGTGCCGCCACCGCGACGCCCACCGTCGAGCGGCGCAGCACGTCCCCGCCGGGGGAACTCGGATCGCCGGTCCTGTCCCAGCGGATCACCTCGCCCCCGGGATGAACCGAACCCGGCCCGACCGTCATCGCGCCCTTGCCGCCGCCGCCAATGCGCAACTCGACCAGCATGCCGCCGGCCGGGTCTTTGAACTCTTCGGCCTTACCCTGGAAGGTTTCGGATAGATTGGTCCTGTAGAGATAGTGCGATCTCGGCTTGGACTCTCTGCCGAAGATCGCATCTGTCTCGGGCAGCAAGTAAGGCGCGGCCTTGACCGCCTCAATGTAATCCAAATCTACATCGGTCAAGCCTTTGGATTTTGGGCCCATCTGGATACCGACGTTGCTCTGCGCAGAACTAAAGTATTTACCGACATTCTCTAGCGTGATGGTGCGTTTTTGCCATGCTTTGCCCGTCGCTTTTTTAGTACCGTACGGGACAACAACTGGATTAAATTCTCGCTCGATAAAGTCCTTAGCGATTTCGATAGGGGGTTTCATTGCCTATCTCCATTGTATTTCCATAGGTTTAAATTGGATAAACTGTCAATACGCCCAATCACACCGTGATCAGCGGAGCATCAGGACCGGGGATCGCCGTCGCGGTCGGCCGGGCGGGCGCGCAACAGGTCCGCCATCGCGCGATGCTGGGCCGTGATCGCCTGGACCCTGGGGTCGCGCGCGATCAGGTTTTCGAAGAGTTGCTTAAGCTCTTCCTCGGTGTAAGAAGTCTCGTCGGTCCCATCAGGAAGCGTAATCAGCAATTTCTGACGAAATCCGGTGACCAAGTTCCACACCAGATAGTAAGGGCTGTATCCTTCCTTTTTAGGAAGTCCACCAAGCTCCTTCTGGGCGAGTTCGCGCTCGGCGGCGCCCATGGCGCGCAGGCGGAACTCGCGGTGCGGGAAGCGTTGGAAGAACCGCGCATCGGCCGCGACGAACTGCTCGGCCTCCCGCGTCAGTCGGAGAATGCGGCGCTTCGCCTGCTGGGTGAGGCGGCCGAGGCGGCGGCGCTGCTGGCGGTTGCTCGGCTCGGTCATCGCGCCACCTCCCCGAAGACCAGCGGCGCCAGGGCCGCGGCGACGACGGGGCTGATCCCGGCCCGGATCAGGCGGGCCCGCCGGAGCGCGGCCACGTCGAGGTCGGGCAGAGGCATCGGCGCCAAGGGCGCGGGGCGAGGCGCGGGGCGAGGTGCCTGCCGGCGCGGCGAGGGCGCGGGGCGCGGGTTCAGCGCAGAGGGCGCAGGGGCGCCGCCTTGCGCGGAGCGTCCGCACGAACTACTGTAACGAACCATAGTTTGTTTCCTGGGCCCTGCCGCGTTTGCGCGCTGCGGGGCCTTCTCTTTGGGTTTCGCGGTTGCGCCCTGCCAGGCGCGCCGGGTTGGCGGTCAGCCGCCAGTTAGGTCCGCAGGAGCGGGCCACCGATGGTCCCGGCGTTGAGGCGCTGGACCCGGGGCGGGGTCGCGGGTTGGAGCAGTTCGTGCACCGCCGCGGCACCGCCGGTCGGTCACGTCTTCCGCTGCCGCGGCCTCCTGGCGGAAGCGGTAGGCGGTCCTGCCTCCCGCCAGCCAGCGCCGCTCGATCTCGGCCCGGTGCGAAACGGCCCAGATGCACGCATCCCGTAGGCCGGCGGGCATAGGTTCCCGTTCGCCGCGAACATCCGGCGTCGTAACATTCAGGTTGTCCATAGCTTGTCCTCTACTTAGGCCGTTTCAGTCTTAGCCGAGACGGGCGGTGTTCCCTTTACCATTCGCCCATGTGCTTTGAATGCGTTGAGCAGATGAAAGGCTATTTCAAATGCGCAAGCTACATTCGGGGCCGGCTGGTGTTCCACGATCGGGCGGACTTCGATGCTTCGATTCATCGCGCAGCACGGCCGTCCTTTGGAAATGTCGCCGCATCATCTTCGCGCGCGCGGCACCACTCGCGATCCGCATCTTCGGTGATGCGCACCGCCGCGCCGATCTTCATGATCCGTGGCGCCTTGCCGGCCTTCAGCAGGTTGTAGAAGTGTGCGCGCGAAACCTTATGGCGCTCGCACCAGTCCGGTATCGTCAGTGATCTCATATTTGAGCCTTCCCGAGTTATTGGGAACGCAGACTAGTATCCACGACTTCAATATCAAAAAAATTACTTTAATTCTGGCGTCGATTATTTTTCGACAGAATTTTCGCCCGATTTTCTTGGGCGACCCCGTTTCATAGGTACCTGCTTGAAAATGCTAAGAAAATTGTCGTCTAGGATGTGGCTTCCCGGAAAATTCTTGCGCAGAAACTCTCTCTGGGCAGGGCGCGCCATATTTTTTGCGTCCGGGTGCATCCTGAGCAGCTCGACCGCCCGCTGGAGGTCGAGAGCCGTCATAGGCCCGGGGCGCAGCGATTCAGACGTTGGCTCAGTTTCAAGCTCAAGCTTGCCGCTGCAACGGTCCATTCCGTAAAGGGCGACCAAGGCTCTGTATTGCTCGCGTGGAATGTATATCCATTCCGGCTCTCCGCTAAGATGGTCAGGCGTCATGCCGGACGTGACAGAATCGATATGATCAGACTCACGCCAAAATTCGGGTGGGATTTTTTGCTGACCGCCGGTGGTCATATAATAAGCTTCAGCATGTTCAGAGTAAAATGACATCATCAGCATCATGCATGCCGTATTTCTCTCAATTAAAAATGGCAATGGTAAAAATCTATTATCAGGTCTATCGCCCGGTCGATCGGCGTATGAGCTTACAATAAGCCTCTCAAAAAGATCGTCACACACGTCGATGAGCATGATGTACCCGGAAGGGCAGAATTTTAGCTTCATAAATTCAGACCCCCGCTTCACACAAATCGACGTGATGTCATATGTAGCGGCGCAACGTTCCCAGCCTCGACTTCGCCAAACCGTGGCGCACCTGCCCGGATCGCCTCGGCGACGTAGGACGGGGCGAGGTGGCCGTAGTGCTTCTCGACCATCCTCGTATCGGCGTGCCCGAGGTTCCGGGCGACCACCATCAGCGGCGTGCTGTTCATGACGGCGAGCGAGGCCCAGGTGTGCCGCAGGCCGTGGAAGCTGATCCACGGCGTGATGCGGCCGTTCCGGCAGGCATCGGCCATCGGGCGCAGCTGGTGGGACGATCCCCACGCAGCGCCGCTCGCCTTCACGAACATCAAGTCGCTGCCGGCCCGGCCGGCGACGTGCCGGGCGAAGAAGGCCGCACCCTCGTCTGTGAGAACGATGTGACGTGGCTTGCCCGATTTCGAGCGCCGGATCGAGAGAGTGCCACTGTCGGGGTTGAAGTCGGCTACGCGCAACGCCACGAGTTCGCCATACCGGGCTCCCGTCTGCAGGGCGCCCTGCACGAGTACTCGGAAGTCGGGATCGGCGGCGTTGATGAGCCGCTGCGCCTCGGTGACGGTGAGATACCGAACGCGGGTCGCGTCCACGTTCTCGAACGGCTCCACGCGCCGCCACGCGGCGTCAGAGGACACCTGCCCGGCGCGCCACGCCCGGTTCAGCGCGGCCTTGAGCACCGTCAACGTGCGATTCGCGGTCGAGCGCCGCCGCCGCCGGCTCTCGTCGTCGTCCGGGACCTCGCGGTAGCGCTGCTCGGCCCCGGCCTTCGTGCGGATCCGCGGCGGTGTCTTGGCGAGGTCGGTGAGCCAGCGGGACAGCTTCGCGGTGGTCAACGCTTCGACCTCAACGTCGCCGAGGAGTGGGTAGATGAAGGCCTGGGCCCGGTGGCGAGCGTCGAGGCCGGACTTCCGGTTGGCGTCTAGGAACGCAAGGTAGGCCTCGACCGCGTCCTGGACGGTCAGCGGGCCGGTCTTGCCGGCCGCGGCATGCGCACGTTGGACCATGCGGGCGCGGGCGAGTTCCTGCGCCTGTCGGAAGTTGAGGACCGCCACCCCATCGGCGTCGGAGAAGTCGTCGGCGGTTGCGAGCGTCTCGACTTCATAGGCCCGCTCGCCAACGTAATGACGCGCCACCCACTTGCCTGCGCCCCTCGCGAGCCGGCGGTATCCGAGGTGCAGGCCTGGCTCCAGAGTGCGGAAGTAGGGCTTGCCGCGCGGCTCCAGGCGGGCGCGGGCAGTGCGGCTGTCGAGGTTTGCGTCGCGGACGGTGCGGGCCATGGCGGCTGTGTCCTGATCCGTGTCCAACGAATGTCCAATATGCAGGGTTGGACAACCATACACAAGCACGGGCGGCTGTGAGCTAACAGGCTGGAAACAAACAGCAGACTGGAGCGCCGGTAGACATACATGGGCTCCAGAGAAGCCCTCTCACGGCGAAAACAGGGGTTCGAGTCCCCTTGGGAGCGCCATCTCTATCAAGCTCTTGGCTTGTCGTCGCCCGACCCGAACTCAACACATCTGCCATCGATCGGCATGGACAGAGGCGGACAGGGATCCTGTCCAGTGCCATGTCCGAACGGGGATCGATCTCAGCTCCGAGCCCTCCGGCCCGCACCCCTTTCGGAACCGGCAGCGACCCCCTGATCCGGGATCCGCTTTGGTCAAGCGGATCCCGTATGACATCCCCGATCCAGCGGTCGGTCGGTGCAGCGAGCGCCCGGGCTCCGCCCCGCAGCGAGCTCGGCCGCCGCAACCGTCGGGCGACAGCCCGCCATGGGACCTCGCTTGCATGGCGGCTTGCGCGGACCGGCCCAGGGCGAGGGTGAGTGGGGGCCCCGCCTTCCCCGGCCCGACTGGACCGGCGAGTGTGGCACGGCGGCGCGGGGCGGTGTTGATCGGGCTCAAGCGCCACCGACGAGATGCGCGGGTGGGTGAGGCGGAAAGCGCCCGTGCCCGCCATCAGGGCACGCCCGGGGCCGCCGCGTCACCGGCAGCGATAGAAGAACGTCTTCTGCCCGTCCTCGGTCTGAACCAGCATCGAGCCGCCTGCGCCGACTTGCCACTGGGCAGCGCGGGTCCAGCGGTCTGCGCCGGAGGCACACTGCATCGTGACCGCGACCTCGTCGCCCTGGGGGCGCTTGCTCACGAGCTTGCAGCGCATGTCGTGGCCCAAGACCTCGGCCGACGTGATCCTGACCGCCGTGATGTCGGGGTTGGCCACGCCCGCCTTGGCGGTGGCGCACTGGTCCTGCATCGCGGCCCACAGCCCCTCCCAGGGCGAGGCCGCGTGGGCGGGAGCGGGGAGGACGGCGACCAGGGCGAGAACGCGACCGCGATAACCAATCACCTTTGATCCTCCTGCCTATCCTTCTCGCCGGCCGCTTACCCGACTCGGATGCGCAACGCGACCGACGGCCTCGGGATGCGCGGCTGCCGGCATCGCCGCTGCGTGCTCGTCCCGGGGAGCATTTGACCGACGTCGGGGCTTGCCTCAACGGGCTGCTTCGACTACCGCACGGGCCCGTTGGACGGAGAAGCGCTCGCCCTCAAGCAGGGGCGCCCCACTGTATCCGGATGTTGCGCTCGATCCTCCCCCGACTGACGCGCCTTCTTCGCTCCGCGCGTCGGTCATCGCCCAGCCTTGGGACGATTGATCGCGTCGAGATCACGGGCGAATGTCTGGAGATCGAGGGCTGGGGAAGCGATCTCGCCCCGGTTCTCCGCTACGACGGCCGGATCGTGCCCCTCGCCCACAGGCAGGTGCCGCGGCCTGATCTGACGCCGATCTTCGGCGCCGGCTCCGAGCGCTGGGGCTTCGCTCTCACCGCCAAGCTGCCCCACCCGGACCCGGATCTCTCCAAGCTCACCCTGCGTCTGAGCCGGACCGTCGTGCTTGATGCGAGCAGGAACCCCGGACTGTTCGTGCGCGACGGCGAGGTGCAGGCCCGCGCCGCTGCCCTGGCGGCGCAGCCCGGCCCGGACGCCATCGCCGCGCTAATCGACGACGCGTCCCGGGCCGGCGCGCACCGGCTCGTTCACCGGGTGGCGCTCCGCCTCCGCGACGCAGGGCAGGCCACCCTCGCCGAGGAGGTCCTGCGGGCCGGGCTCGCGCTCGCGGCGATCCGCCACCTGTGCCTGCGGGATCTCATCACGCTGAGCGCCGAAGCGGGCCGATCCGAGGACGTCGTCGCCTTCGCGGAAGAGGCCCTGGCGGAGCACGACCTGCTCCCCGCGCTCAAGCTGACCGCGGCGATCCACCTTGCCCGCTGCGGACGAGCCCAAGCCGGAGAGGCGCTGCTGCGCGACGTTCTCGCTGCTGATCCGACCAGCCGGCGCGACGTCGCAATCGCGGAGCAGACGATCCGCCTGTTGCGGGAGGTCGACGAGGCCGGCTTGACCGCGCTGCTGGACCGTGTCGAGGGGACCTACCGCAGGGTCGGCCCGCAGGACGTCGTCGAGGAGGCGGCCCGCTGCCTCGACGCCGAGGCGCCCTATCTGGTCCTGCGCCTGGGTGATGGGGAGGCCGCCTACATCACGCTCGGCAGCGACGACGAGGCGACCTATCCCGATTTGTACAGTCAGAACCGCGAGGCTCTGGCCGAGGTCTGGTTCCGCGACACGGCTTTCGCGCACGACCCGCGGCTGCCCGAGATGCTCGGCAGCTTCGATGCCGCCCTGGCCGAAGCGGATTGCCTCGGCGTCTGCAGCCGGCATGTGGCCCGGGAGCTCCACGCCAAGGCGACCGGCCGAAGCCTCATCTGGGCGATCAACCCCTTGCGCAAGCTCGCCCAGCTTGCCGAGCTCGATCCGGCCAGCACCCCGCATCGGACGCTCTGCGACCCCTACATGCACTTCGTCCTCGCCTCGAGCGGCGGCCTCGCGCGCCTCATCGAGGGGCGGGCGCAGGTCGGGATCGTCACCTGCCACGCCGATCTCGCGACGGCCTTGCAGCACCATTACCGCATCGGCCACGTGGAGCTGATCCAGGTCCCGGGCGAGAAGAGCCACGGCGCGGTGCTCGGGGCGGAGATCATCGCCGGCCGCCATTGGCCCGACCGCTACGATGCAGTTCGCGCGCTGCTTCGGCACGGCAACCGCCGTGGCCAACTCTGGCTCCTGGCCGCGGGCTTCCTCGGCAAGATCTACGGCGGCGACCTGAGGCGGTCGGGTGCCGTGGTCATCGACATCGGCTCCATTGCCGACCTGTGGATGGGCAAGGCAACCCGCAACTTCCCGACCCTGTCGCCGGAGCTGATTCCGGGGACGAGCATGGCGCGGATGCAGCGAAGAGGCGAATGACGATCGGCAGCGACAAGCGATGCGCCTGATCGTGGGGCGTCGCGCGCCCCGCGCCTGTACCCAGGGTTAGGGGCAACGGAAGAGGTCGCCGCTCGCCTTGCTGGCGAACAGCGTGGACCGGCGCCGGCGGGCTGTGCGGATGCCGATCGGGCGCGAGCACCGCGGCTTCGACCCGATCGACCGGCGCGAGCTCTCGGTGGTGATCTGCTTCCGGCGTGCGGGCGGACTTTGCGAGGGCTGCGGGCGGCCGCACCTGCCGCCGGTGGTCCGCCTGCGGGTCGGGGATCAGGACGCGCCAGGCCGAACGGCTGCGCCGGCCTCCCGGCGCAGCCGCCCCGCACAGCTCAGTAGTAGCGGTGGTGACCCCAACCGTGGTGACGGTAGTGGCCCCAACCGTGGTGATAGTGATGGTGGCCCCAGCCGCCCCACACCGGGCGGTAGTGGTGGTGATGGTGATACCCCCAGCCGCCCCAGTAGGGTCGATGATGGCGATGGTGTCCGTACCACTGCACCTGGTGCAGACTGGCCGTGTCGGTCTGCCCAGCCAGGCTCACCGCCGCACCAAGCGGTGAGGCCTGAGCGTTGCCGATCGACACGGCGGGTGTCAGCTGGACCAGGGCAGCAACGGTGAGCGATGATAGCACCGTCAGAGATCGGTTGAACATAACAGTCTCCTCCCCCCTCAGGGGGCATTCAGGCGTGGCTGAACAACTTGCCAGCGCCACGCGGCCTGACCTGCCTGCGCCCAGGTGTCATTTGCTGGCAACGAGACACGGTTGCATGCAAAGTGCTACGAGATGGCCGGCAGCTGACAGATGATGCTTTGCATGATCGTGTCTTTGCTGTGTCGAATGACACTTTGCTCCGTTCCAGATGAGCGGTTGCTGAACGAATTCAGGGGAGCGCTGCCGCTGGAATGGGCGTCACGTGAGGCGATCACTTCCGCGGCCCCTGCCCGGCTGGCCGCCCCAGCGGACAGCGCGCCGGCGGGGTTCGGCCGAGCCGGAGCCGGTGACGCTCACACCCGCCGTGCCGATCAAGGGGTCCGTCGCCCCGGACGCCGGCCGAGAACGGCCGACCTCGAAAGAGGGGGGATGGTGGGGAGCGGCAAGGCCGTGGCAAGCTTTCTTGCCGCGCCGTTCACCGCGCTCCTTAGCCGGTGGTTCAAGATTGTCTCCTACCCTGCCCTCATGACTTCGGGGCTGGGAGGCAGAACCCGAGGCGGCCGGGCAACGTCCCGGATCGACGGAGACCAGAGGTGGAGAAGGCCCCGTCCGCTCGGCCGAAGCCGGCGGTGGGGCCTGCTTCGTCTCAGGCGCCGACAGCCGGTCAGATCAGGCGCGCCAGCGTGGCGGCTCCTCGTAGGAGAGAGACTGAACGATCTGACGGTAGGCGGCCTCCGGGAAGGCTTTCAGGGTCTGCGCCCGGATGTTGCCGAGCATGCCAAGCTGCAGGCTGAAGCGAGCCGCCACGGCGTCGTCCGGCGCCTCGTAGACCGCCACGATATCGTAAGCCCCCATGGTCAGGAAAAACTGCTTGAAGTTTCCGCCCATGTCCGCCAGCAGCCGCTTGGCAGCATCGAGCCGGGCGGGCGAGTCGGACGCCGAGCGTGCGCCCTGATCAGTCCAGTTCGCCAGCATGATGTAAGTGGTCATCGCACACCTCAAGTTTCGAGCATGACCGAGCCGTCATTCTACAACAGATTGCGCTCGGGCGAACATGAAAGATCGTGCCCTGCCCGCTCGCTTAGTTCAGGCCGGCGTTAAGAGCGCGCAACGAAACGGGGCTGGCGGCGGCGGGCTATGGCGAGGGGGAGACTGCTACCAAATCCGCTTGATCCCTTCGGGATGGCGGATGTGGGCTTCGCTCAGGCGCCGCGCGGGCTGGTGATCCGCTTGATCCCTTCGGGATGGCGGATGTGGGCTTCGCTCAGGCGCCGCGCAGGCGTGTGACACGGGAGGAACCGGCCGGCATGGCTGGCTGCACTTGCTGAGCAATATCCCTGACGGGGCCGAGCCGGACGCAATCGTTTTCGAGCCGGTCTTGCCGCCCAGCGACGGGTCGGTCCTCGATGCCGTCACGCGGGAGCGGCCGGGACGGGAAGTGCAGCCCCTCCGCGCCGCCGTCCTCGGCGGCCGGCAGGGAGCCGGCGGCCGCGAGCCGGCCGAGCGGCCTCGTGGCGGCTGCTCCCGCGGCGAGGCGCGCCGGAAGGGCACCTCCGCGCCTAGGTGGATGTCCTTAGGCGCTTGCGCTTAAGAGACCGCCCGGAATGTCGCCTCGCCCGCTTTCGGGTCACTCTCCTCATCCAATCAGGACGAGGACGGAACCGATGGCACTCGACACCGCAGCTCTGCACCCCCGCGCGGTCGAGAGCGCCTCCTGCCCCAGCCTGCACGACGGTGACCTCTTCGCCGGCTGCCCCGAGCTCATCGGCTCGCCCTCGACCTTCGCCCGTGACGAGGAGATCTACGGCGAGGACGAGGACGCCGAGTTCGTCTACAAGGTGATGACCGGCGCGGTGCGCACCTACAAGATCCTGGGCGACGGCCGGCGCCAGATCACCGGCTTCCACCTGCCCGGCGACCTGTTCGGCTTCGAGCCGGGCGAGGTCTGCGGCCACACGGCCGAGGCGATCTGCGACACCAGGGTCGTGGTCTTCAGGCGCCGCCAGATCGAGCGGGTCGCGGCCGCGCGCGCCGAGGTGGCCGTCCAGCTCTGGGGCTTGGCGACGCGCGATCTCAGTCAGGCGCAGCACCACATGCTCCTGCTCGGGCGCGGCTCGGCGCAGGAGCGGGTGGCGGCCTTCCTGCTCGCGGTGGGCGAGCGGCTCGGCAGCACGGGGAGCGTCGCGCTGCCGATGACGCGCCGGGACATCGCCGACTACCTCGGCCTCACCCTGGAGACCGTGTCGCGCACGATCTCGCAGCTCGAGGGCGCGGGCGCGCTGGTGCGCGCGGGTGCCCGGCAGGTCACGCTTCGTCGCGGCCGCATGCGGCGGCTGACGGAGGAGTGAGACACCGTCACGCGGATCGGGGGAATTCTGGACCCGCGGCGGCTCGGACCGCTCCGGGTCCCTTCGCGTGAGAGGGCGGCCCGCGGCCGACGACGTCCCTCGCTGGATCCGCCGCCCATGGCGGCTCATCGCTGCCGATGGAAGGGTTCCGGTCGGCCCGCGATCCTGCGCCGTCGTTGGGCGGCCGCCCGGCTCACCGCTCCAGACTTGTGAGATAGCGGATCACGTCCTCGACTTGCCCCGGATCGAGCTGGAACTCCGGCATGCCCGGGTGACCCGTCCGGATGCCCTCCGCGAGCGCCTCGGCAAGATCCGTGACGGGATAGCGGGTGTGGAGGTCGCGAAAGCGCGGCGCCTGGGCCAGCGGGCTCTCGCCGACGCGCCCGACCGCGTGGCATCCGGCACAGTGGACCCGCACGAAGGTGCGCCCGCGCGTGACGTGGGGGTCCTCGGCCGCCTCCGCCCACCCCGCGTGCAGGCTCAGGACTGCGAGAAGCCCGACCGCGGTCAGGACTGAGGTGGGCACGCGCATTGGTATCTCCCGCTGGTTGCCGGCGCGGCGACTTTCCGGACAACCTCGTCCGGGTGCAAGCCTCGGCATTCCGTCTCATCCGCCGTCCGGACGAGCACGTCCGGACGGCGTCTGCCAAGCCCGCGCGGCGCTTGAGCGAAGCCGACATCCGCATTGCCGAAATGGGAGATGGCGAAGCCATCGACCGGATGTCGGATGCCGCATGATTTGAGATCCGGTTGATCCTAGCGGATCCCGGATCACAAGGACGTCGCGACCATGCCGACGACGGCAACCGCCATCACGGCGGTGGCGAGCCAGCCGAGCCCCTTGAGCCATCCCGTCACCGCGAAGCGCCCCATCACCTCGGGCCGCGCCGCGACCCACATCATCACGGCCATCACCGGCACGGCGACGACGCCGTTCAGCACCGCGCTCCAGAACAGCGCCCGCACCGGGTCGAGGCTCGGCGTCAGGCTGATCAGCATGCCGACCAGGGTCGCGAGACCCACCACGCCGTAGAAGGCCTTGGCCTCCTGCACGCGGCGCGCGTAGCCGACCGGCCAGCGCCACGCCTCGCCGACGGCGTAGGCGGAGGAGCCCGCGAGCACCGGCACGGCGAGCAGCCCCACCCCGACCACGCCGAGCGCGAAGACCGTCTCGGCGAAGGGTCCGGCGATCGGCCGCAGCGCCGCCGCCGCCTCCGCGGAGGTGCGGATGTCCACGGTCCCGTGCGCGTGGAGGGCCGCCGCCGCGGTGCCCAGGATCGCGAGCGCCACGAGGTTCGACACCGCCATGCCGGCGAGGGTGTCGACCTCGATCCGGTGCAGGGCCGTGCGCCCCTGCTCGGGCGCGTGGATCAGCTCCCGCCGCCGCGGATGCACGTGCAGGTCCTCGGCCTCCTGGGATGATTGCCAGAAGAACAGGTAGGGGCTGATGGTGGTGCCGAAGATCGCGACCACGGTCGTGAGCGCCTCGCGGTCGAGGCCGATCCGCGGCAGCAGCGTTCCGAGCGCGAAGGCGCGCCAGTCCACCCGCGTGGTCGCGAGCGCGGCGAAATACGCGAACAGCGCGAGGGTCAGCCACTTCAGCACCGCGACGTAGCGCGAATAGGCGAGGAGCATCTGCAGCACCACGCAGATCCCGGCGAAGAGCAGTACCAGGAGCCATCGCGGCGCGCCGGGGAGCAGCAGCGTCGCGGCATCGGCCATGGCGCCGAGATCCGCCCCGAGATTGACGGTGTTGGCGATCACCAGGAGGGTCACGGTCACGCGCAGCAGCCCGGCCGGGGCGTGGCGCTGCAGCACTCCGGCGATGCCGTGGCCGGTGGTGCGCCCGATCCGGGCCGAGATCATCTGCACGGCGGCCATGAGCGGGTAGCTGTAGAGGAGCGTCCAGCCGAATCCGTAGCCGTAGGCCGCCCCGGCCTGGGCATAGGTGGCGATGCCGCTCGGGTCGTCGTCCGAGGCGCCGGTGATGAGGCCGGGGCCGAGCACCCGCAGGAGCCGCGGCTTCGACGGCCCCACGACTGCGCTCGTCTCCTCGGGATCGTCGTCTCGGCTGACCTGCTGCATCCGGCCCTCACGCACCCTTTCGGACGACGGCGCTCCCGCGGCCGCGCGGCCGTCGCGAAGCGCCACCGTACCGTGCTCACCGCCGCCGTCGAGGTTGAGTCCGCGGCCCGCTCGGGCGCCATCGAGCGCCGCGACCCGGTGCGAGGGTTGCGGCGGCACACGACCCGGCCCTCTCGCGTCGATCACGGCGGCGACAGGCCGCCACCCGCCCGCGTTCGGGTCACGCAGCTTGGGTCCCGCGGTGACGGTTCACGGGTGCGCTCGGGCCGGGATCGCCTCGCGGGGCACCTGCGATGGTCGGCCCGGCCGCAGGAGCCGCCCCCTTCCTGCTCGGGCCCGACCGGGCCGGAGGAGCTACGCCTTCTTGACGAACACGACCAGCTGATTGTCCCCGGTCGGGTCATCGACCGGACTCGGCAGCGACAGGAATCTCCAATCGCTGAACCCCTCGGCGATCGTCTCGGCGAAGAGCCTCGTCCGGTCCGTATCCTGCGGCGTGACGTCCTCGATGATGTAGATCCCGCCCGGCTTGAGATGGGCGAATGCCTCGAGCAGCAGGCAGGCATTGGCGCGCAGTTCGTGCAGGCCGTCGTCGATGATGACGTCGTAGCCCTCGCCGACCCCGAACGACCGGAACATCGCCGAGATCGTGCTCGGCTCGAGCTGGTTCACGAAGGCGGTCTTGATGCGCTCCTCGGCGAACAGGATGTCACGATCGATGTCGGCGCCGTAGATCTCGGCATGCGGAAAGAAATCCCGCCATCCGCGCAGCGAGGCTCCAGGCCTGCCATTCGGCCCCATCGTGGAGGGGGCGCCCTCCTTGTTCGTTCCGAGCCCCACCTCCAGCAGCTTCAGCGGCTCATCCTTGACATCTCTGAACAAAATATCGTAAATCAAGCTATAGTTATGTTTGGTTCCCTTATCGCTTCCATGGCCAGTCATGATTTCACACAGCTGTGTGCGATGTTTGTATCCAAGTTCTTCCGCGCGCTGAACAACAGCGTTTATCTGGGTCGTCTTTAGGCAGCTGTGCTGCATGAAGTGCCTCCTGCCGCAGGATCGACGCGGGGCAGCTAATTGTCGGGCGGCCGCGCTGTCAATGATCATGTCCGAGTTCTGTCGTTGACCGGGCAAAGCTCGGCGCCGCCCTGGTTCGCCGGATGAGTGGCGCTGTCCTCCGGGACGCCTCGGCGCCGCCGCTTCCCGGTCAGGGCCCCGCCGCGATCCGGATCGCGATGCCGGAGAGCGTGACGCGCGCCCACTCGCTGAGGACGCGCACGGTGAATTCCGAGTCCTCGGTCTCACGCTCGGAACTCCAGCTCAGGGTGATGAGCGGGCCGTCCTCGACCGCCTGGAGCACGGCGGCCTGCCGCGCCAGGGTCTCCCGGCCGTAGGACCGCGTCACGGAGAACTCGATGCGGGTTCCGGCCTCGACGCTCCCGAGGAAGGTGGCCGTCAGCGTGCCCGCGGGAAGTCCGACGTAGGGACCGCAGAGCAGGAGCTTGTCCGGCGGGTGACGCGAGGCCTCCAGCGATCCATCGGCGCGACGCTCCCCGTATTGCGTCGCGCACCGGCGGGTCGCGAGCCGAACGGGGCCCTTGCTCAGCATGTAGGGAAGCCAGCCCGTCACGCCCCCCGCCGCGGCCGGATGCGAGCCGGCGCCGGGGGGACACTCCGCGCCGGGATCGGCGGTCGGCCGGGGGCGGTGGTGCGAGACGACGCGGCTCAGCGCCGCGAGCCGCCGCGCGACGTCGCTCCCCGCCCCATCGCGCCGGTGGCGCGGGGCGCCGTCCCGCTGGGCCGCCGCCAGCGTGCCGACCCTGCCGGCCGCGCGGGCCAGCGCGACCGGGTCCGCGGTCTCCCCGTCCGCCTCCAGCGCGCGTCCGAGCGCCAAGCCGAGACGGAGGCTCGTCAGGGAGGGCGTTCCGGGAAGGTCGGCGGAGACGAGGCGCAGCAGCCCCATCGAGGCCGCGGGCGCGACGGTCTGCAGGCTCTCGAGGAGCCTGCTGAGGAGCGGCTCGTCGCGGCCGAGCGCCAGGCGGGCCCGGAGCAGCTCCTCGGCCGGGCCGAGATCGCCGCGCCGGACGAGGTCGAGGAGCAGCACCTCGACCGCGCGCCGGTGGGCGCCGTCGATCGCGAGCGCGAGCGTCGCGAGGTAGAGCCGGTCCGCCTCGTCGCCGCACTCCATCACCCGCCCGGCGAGTTCGGCGCGCGCGACCTCGATCTCCAGTTCGGGGAAGTCGGTGAAGCTCCTCCCGATGCACCGGGCGATCGCGTCGGCCTCGGGCTGGAAAACCCAGTCCAGTTGCGACGCGGCCGCGGTCACGCCGGCCCGCGCGACGCCGAACTGCACGACCCGCTCCCAGAGCGGCAGCAGGAGGCGCAGGAAGGTCGCGCGGCACCCGCCAGCGATGATCCCCGTCACCTCGACCGCGCGCTCGACCTCGCGGCCTCGGGCGTCGAGGGTCGAGACGTGTCGCGGGATGGACGCCAGCTGATCGCGCGTGAGCGCGCGGATCATCGCCGGCAGGGCATGCGCGTCGGCCTCGGCGAGGGCCTCCCAGGCGGCCTCCACGCCACCGGCATCCTCGCGATCGGAGGACGGGGGAGCGAGCGAGTTAGAGGTCGTCATCGCCGTCGTTTCGCCTGACATCGACCGGAGCGCGGGACGTCCATTGCACGTGGACCGGCTGATTGAGCGTGATGAACTCGTCGGAGGTCAGAAAACTCCGCACGAGTTCGTCGCGGCTGCCTCCGCCGCGCAGGAACGCGAGGTGGGCCGAGCGCTCCTGCTCGTTGCTGGGGCGCTTGAGCAGGCGCGCGTAGAGCGCGAGGACGAAGGCGTCGTCGTCCTCGCCCTCGAATTGTTCGAGACGGATGATCTCCGCCCGGCCGCCGCTCGCGGCGCGCCCGCGGGCGGCGCGTCCCTCCGCCGATTCGGACAGGGACCTCCAGAACACGGCCCGGCTCAGGCCGTCGCGCAGAGCCGAGAGGGCCGCCGCGAGGCCGCCCGGATCCGCGTCGCGGCGCAGGAGCCTCCGGTACGCGACCTGCACGAAGAGCTCGTCCTTCAGGCTCGCGAGGTGGTCCACGGTGGGACCGGGCGTCGAAGCCGCCCGGTCACCGCGCGGCGCGGGCGCCTGAGCCGGCGCGCCGCGCAGGACCCTGACGTCGTGATGGTCCTCGTAGAGCCCGACCACCATGTGGGCGAAGCGCTCGGCGATCACCGACCATTCGTGCTGCCCGATCCAGCGCTCCTGGCGCGCGCGAAGCGCCGCGGCGAGGTCCGGGTCGGCGAGCACGCCCCGGATCGCCTCGGCCACCTCGAATGGCGAGCAGCCGCTCGCCTGATGGACGAGGTCGCGGACGTCGTCGAACAGCGCCAGCGGGGTCGTGACGACCGGCCGCAGCGCGGACAGGCCGTAGCGGACCGCCCCGCTCGCCGATTCCCCGGAATGCTGATAGGGGAACGCGATGACGTCGCAGGCCTGCAGGAGCAGGTGCGTCTCCTGGTCCTCGAGGAAGTCGGTGATCATGATGACGCGATCGGCCAGTCCGAGCGTCGCGATCAGGCTCCTGCACCGCTCCAGTTCCTCCTCCGCCTCGGGCGCGGGATGGAGCGCGTTGACGAGCAGGAGCAGGGCATCCGGGTATTGGCCGAGGAGGACGCTGAAGGCGAGGATCAGTTCCAGGATGCCCTTCGGCGGCAGAAGGAAGCCGTAGCAGCCGATCACCGGGCCGACGTCGCCGAGGTTCAGGAACCGTCGCACGGAGGCGGGATCGAACCCCGTGGGACGCATGACTCCGTGGGGGATCTTCACGACGTTGTCGACGAGGCCGAACTGCTTCAAGCGATTGACGTCGTTGACCGAGTGCACGACGAGCCGCGTGGCCTTGGCGAAGGCGTCGGCGTGGGCGGCGATCGACTCGAGCTCGCCGTCGCTGACGGCCGGGGCGGTCTTGTGGAAGAACACGTAGGAATCGACGCCCATCGCGCTCAGGGCCGAGACGGCGTCGGCGAGTGCCTGAAGCGTGTGGAAGCCGTAATTGTATTGGAAGACGACGACATCGATGCCCTGCTCCTTCACGTCGATGAGCAGGCGATCCAGGTTCTCGCGGCGGTCTGTCCAATTTCTCACGACGTTGCCGGAGTCCGGCCTGAGCGTGTCCCAATGGTTCGAAAAGATGGTGATATCGAACCAATTTTCAGGCAGATGAGATACTAAAAATTCAGAATACGTTGCGATGCCGCAGCGCGTGTTCCACGTCGAAACCCAGCCGAGCTTGAGTTTCTTCGACGGCATTGTGCCATCGATTCGGTCAACGAATGCTTTGATCATCTCGGATGCGGCCGTCCATGTCATCGTGGAAACCGTTTGCTGTCCGCGCAGCGATTTCTGGAGGGTGGTGTGGTCGGAGCGTTGCGCGAAAACCGACCGCATCCGCGCGGCCAGATCGTCGATCCGGGCGCGCACCCACATCGCCTGCGCGGCTCCCAGATGGCTCGTGCTGAGCTCGAAGTCGTAGTCGACCAGCCACGCATTCTCGTCGGAGCAGAAATCCATCTGGCCGCTGTAGCCCGTGACGATGACCGGCAGCCCGTGCGCCATCGCCTCGGCGGCGGGGAGATTGAACCCCTCGCCCCGCGACGGCAGCACGACCGCGTCCGCGGCCGCATTCAGCCCGGCGAGCTGGTCCGCGTCGAGGTCGTCGAAGATGATGCGCACCACGGGCGCGTTCGGACTGTTCCTGATCACCCTGTCGTACCAGGTCTGCACGACGTTCGTCTGATTGCGATGGGTCTTGATGACGAGCTCGACCGGATCTCTGCGCGTGAACGCGGCCGCGTAGGCGAGGAGCAGTTCCTCGATGCCCTTGCGGGCGAGGCCCGACGAGACGTGCAGGAAGACGAACGGCGCCGCCGCGCGGGCGGGCCTGGGCAGAACGGGAGCATGCTCGATCCCGAGCCCGCAGACCACGGCCGGGACGCTGATGCCGGAATTGCGGTACACCCGGCGCACGAACGCGGTGAGGGCGAGCAGGCCGTCGAGGTAGCGGTTGATCAGCCGGCAGGCGGAATGGTTGATCTCGCTCTCTTCCCACGCCAGGGCCGCGAGGTGCAGGTCGCCCAGCATCCCGGCGGGCCGGAGCGGGTACATGTTGCGCACGGACACGATTGTGGCCTCCGGCGCGAGCGGCAGCGGCTCGAGCAGCGGCCGGACCTCCGGATTGGCCGCCACCCCGGCCTCGTCGAGCACGTAGCCCGGCACGCCTTCCATCGGGACGAGCATCGCCTCGGTGGCGGCCCGGCGGTCGAGCGCGTCCGCCAGGCGGCGATTCATCAGGGCGAGGCTGTAGGACGTCTCGCAGGGCCCCTCGACGATGTATTGGCGCCTGACCTCCGGGGCGCGCGCCCGGGCGCCCCGCCGCCCGGATGCCGGGGCCGCGTCCCGGACGATGAGGCCGGGCGGCAGGTGGGGCGTCAGGAAGGCCATCAGCGCCTGCGCGACGGTGTCGCGCGCGAAGTCCTGCAGCCGCCGGCGCTGGGCGCGCTTCACCGCGCGCCGATAGGGGCCGTCCGTGAAGAGCCGCCGCAGGCCGGCGGCGAGTTCCTCCGGGGAGGTCGTCGCGAGGCGGATGCCCGCCGTGCCGAGGGTTCCGCCGATCGCCGCCGTGTCGAAGGCCAGGACGGGCAGGTCGAAGGCCATCGCCTCCAGCAGGGGTACGCCGAAACCCTCGTGCTCGCTGAAGGAGACGTAGGCGTCCGCCGTCCGGTAATGGCCGTAGAGGTCCTCCTCCGACACGTGCCCGGTCACCTGCACGCGATCCTGCAATCCGGATCGCGCGATCTCGCGCAGCAGGTCGTCGGCGTAGCGCTCGCCGTCGCCGCGGTGCCCGACGAGCGTCAGGAACAGCGGGTGATCGAATGCGTCGCGGTACCGCTTCATGAAATCGACGAGGTGGATCTGTCCCTTGTTCGCGCAGATCCTCCCGACGAACAGGAGCTGGTAACGGGGCTCCGAGAGCTGCTGCAATCTCTGATTAAATGGGCGCGTCCGGATCTCCGTGAAATCGCGCAGGAGCGGGATCACGACCGGCGAATCGTACCCGCGCCGCACCAGTTCGGCCGCGTTGAACGCGGAGTCCGCGATCGCGACCGGGGCGAAGCGCCGGAGGTCCTGGAGCTGGTGCAGGCCGAGCGCGGCATAATGGCGGAGGGCGCCTCCGGGCTCGAAGAATTCTGGAGGTGTAATATTGTGGTATACTAGGATTTTCTTGCAATCGATAGCCTCGATCAAGGGCAGAAGATCGTGACCCATCGAATGATGGACGAGAAGTATATCATCCGGATTGGCATCAATTTCCTCAATCAAATTCAACCTGTCGGATAGACGATCATCTCTGTGTTGAACGTAAATTTCGGATCTCAGACCCCGTTCCGCGAGAATGTCTTTGATATAGAACATCGCGTTCGTTACGGCATCCCCGACCGCAGACCCCGAATGGAATTGAAATAATCGGAAGTCTTGCATCTCGCAGCCGTATAATAAAGCGCCGATACTATAAGTCTTGGTTTGCATAGAGTCAGTGTAGCTGCGTGTAACATCAACAGGTCAAGCGGGTCAACCGATGGTCGAGCACGGCTCCGCCTCACCCCGTGCGAGGTGATCGTGTGCCGTCCATGGGCGGTCGCGCGCGTCGCCCCGCTCGCCGCAGAGGCCGCGCCCCGCATCGGCCGCGATCCCCTCCGCACGGGCGCGCGGCCCCGGCCGCTCCCGATGGGCAGCCCGGGCAGCGGAGCGCTTCGGCCTCGCGCGCCACCTGGCACCACCAGCTGGCGTCACCCCTGGGCGACGGCGGCGGCCCGCTCGCCGCGTCCGGGCTCGGCCGGCCGACCCGCGTTCGCGCGACGAGTCCGAAGTTCCGCTCCGTCGCCTCGCGCGCGGCGCCGGCGCGGGCTTGCCGCGATCACCCGCCCCGGACCGCCGGGATCGGCCGGGTCCGGCGGCGGGCGCCGATCACGGGCCCTCGTGCCGCGCGGGCGGTCGAGGGCGACGCGGACCTGCCGGTCGGCGACGAGCGGCGCCGCGCGGGCCCGCACCCCGGCCTTCTCCCGACGCCCGCCCAGCCGCGCGAGGGCCGGCCTCGCCCGCGCCGGGCCCCGATCCCGGGGCCGTCACGCCGCCATCCCGCCGCCCGACCGGGTGATCACGATCGCGATCGGTTCGCGGCTGTAGGCCGGATCGACGTACGGCTCGACCTGCCAAGCGGTCTCGGAGCCGCCCAGTCGTTCCGCGAGGGCGTCGACGATCTGCCGGTGATCGGACCCGGCGATCCCGATCATGAGCGCGACGCCGTCCGCGGCCAGGAGCGGCAAGGCGTCGACCAGTGTGGCGAGCCGCACCGCGAGGTCCGCGCTCTGATCATCGATCATGAGCTCCACCGACGCGGGAAGACGGCCCCGGAGCGACGCGCCCGGTTCCCCATCCGCGTGCACGGTCGAGATGGAGACCCGCTTGTGACGCACGGCTTGGTCGCGCGTGACCGCGGTGACCGTCGAGCCCGGGAACACCTCGCTCAGGAACTCCAGGTCGAACCCGGTCCGAAACGCGCGTCCCGGCCGAAACCCCGGCAGCCCCGGATAGAGGTGGCGGATGCCGAACTTCACGATGGTGGGAGACGACCAGCGCGACGCGAGGGAATCGAGCAGCCTGGCGCAGGGCGGCTCCCCTTCGAGCGACGAGAAACCCGCGTCCATGATGGTGGACACGGCGTCGGCGCGCGTCACGCCCGCGGGCGGGTTGATGAGGCGGGCCGCGTTCAGCATCTGGGTTCGGACGGAGACCCGCTGCAGCGGATCGGACCGGTATACGGACGACTTCGTTTCCGCCGGAATGGCGCCATCTCCGATGGAGAATTGCGAAATGTAATGTGCATGCGCGGCCGTCTCGCGGAAGATCTGGCCCCACTCGAAGGCCGGATCCCGCATCAGGGCCGCCAGCCAGGACGTGAGCCAGGAATGCACGATCCTGACGTCGGGCCATCCTCCGCATTCCCAGACCTCCTTCCACATCCTGCAGTAGCAATTGTACTGCTCGGCGTTGAGCGCCGCGTCGGAGAACGTGAAGTCGCGCCCGATCAGCTCCGGATGGTAGAGCATGAAGTTCAGGAGGTCCTGGTCGTTGGTGCAGAGCTCCGGCGGCACGGCGCCGCCGTCGCGCAGGCGCTCGCGCCACCCGCGCAGGAAGGCCGCGACGCCCGGCTTGTCCGACCGAAACAGGATCACTCCGGCATTCACGTAGCCGCGCCGGCGCGTGTCGATGAGGGAGGTCGCGGCCCAGTTCCCGTTGACCTGCTCGACCCCATTCTCGCATTCGGCCATCGCCAGGAAGTCGTAATCGTCAAGCCTGTCGAATGCATGACTCAGATCGCCGATCACCAAAGTGTCGCCGTCTATCGACAATGTATAATCGAAAGGGGAGCGATCGCATATCATGACTTTCAAAGAAGGTAATTTTCCTTCGGATTTCAGGTAGGCGAGATATTCGGAGTCGCTCTCTGACTCGATCAAGGGGCAGACATGATCGAAAATATCGCTGAAATTCTTCTTGGTTTCGTCAACGGCGTCCGTGAAGATGGCGATGCCGAGATCCGGATTGGTCGCCCTCAGGCTCTTGGCCGATTCGATGCAGCTCTCGACGTATCGAGCACCGTACGCGCAGTATATCGCTCCACGGTTGTTCATTCTTCATCTCCTGCGACCGCCATCCCGACGCCACGGAACTGGCGGGCGAGCCCGATCCGCCGGACCGGCCTCGTCATCGACGCGCGCGGACGAGCGCCGGCCCGCGGCCTGCGCGGGGGCGAACCGATATCGTCCCCGCCGGGAAACAGGCCGGCGGCCATTCGGTCAAGGCATCGCGGGCGCCCATCCCCGACGGGCGCGGTCCAACCCTTCCGGCCCGCGGCCCCCTGCCCCGTCCGCGGGCGATCCCGCGCGCGGGATCGGGGGCCGGGGAATGCGAAGCGCCCCGGGTGGCGGAGGGGCGGCGGAGGCCGCCCCCGCGATCCGCGTCACGCCCCCGCTGGCGCTCCGAGGCGGGGGGCAGAGTCAATCGACGTGGGACGCCAAGTGCGCCGGCAGCTGCCAGTCGACCTTCGGGTCCGGATGGTGCGCCGGCGGCTCCTTGCTGCCCCTCCAGGCGAAGCCGACGCCGTTCGACGTCTGGCAGGCGCGAGTCTTCCAGCCCTTCCATTTCAAATAGTCCAGGCCCTCGCCGACGGCCGGACAGTAGATGTCGTGGAAAACGATGATGGACTCCGGCAACATGTACCGTTCGACGGCGACGGTATCGACCAGCGGTGCCGGATAACCGTGGTCGCCGTCGAGAAGCGCGAAGGACCAGCGAGGCCGTTCGCCGTTCCGGCGAGCGATCTCGATCGGGATGCCGGGACTGATACCGGCGTGGAGGCGGCAGTTCTGGAGCACGTCCGCGGCGCGAAGAGACGCCACGATCTCCTCCTTCCGGTCGGTCCCGAGGATCGGGTCGACCACCTCGAAACACGAGAAATTCCTGGCAAAGTGCGCGGTGGTCCAAGCGTAGTAGCAGCCGATTTCCAAGCCGACGCCGTGGTTGAATATCTTGGACGCGTTGTACATCAGTATAACTTCGTCGCGGTTTGCGTAGCCGATCTTCTCGAGCGACGCGTGGCAGTACCACGCGTGCGAGAGTCCCTCACGCACGCCAAGCTCCAGCCTGCCCCAGGGCGGCGAGTCCGGCGGCCCCGAGGCCAAATTCGGAAAAGCGTCATCTAAGAAAATTGTCTCAAGATTCGGAGAAACGTAATCACCTGGACGTAACGACATTAGTTCTACCTCGTGAACTGACGGAGTTCGATAACATGTTGTGGAACAGACACAATGCCGGTGCGGTAAAAGGTTAGCTGCTGGGCCACAGCATGGCAAGAACTCCCGCCCGGTCGGTGCAAGCAGTGCCCGGTTCGGGAACGTGTCAGTGCTCGGCGGCGCCCGCGCTCCATTTCTGCCGCGCGATCCGCCCGGCGATCCCGGGCGCGGATCCCCGCCGGCCCGCCGGCAGGGGCCGCGGCGCGCGAACCCGCGGTCCGGCCGGCGCGGGAGCGTGCGGGACAACCCGCGGTCGCGGGCCGGATCGGCAGCGGCGCAACCCGATGTGCGGCGCCGGATCCCGGCCCCGACGGCACGACGGTGAGGCGGGACGATGAGCCCGCTCGACATCTTCGCCATCGGCACCTTCCTCAGCGATCTCGCCGACGCCGTGCCGTCGCTCGTCGGCCTCGCGACGCCGCGCGAGGCCGAGCGGCGCGCCCGCGCCCTGCCCCCGCCGGACGGGACACGGGCGAGCGGTCCCCGGGCGAGGGGTGACGCCCACGCCCCGGCGCGCTTGATCCGAATCAATGCCGCGCGCCTCCACCGGACCCAGGGCTCGGATGCAGGCCGCCGCGTCGCGCGGTCCCGCTGGTCGGAGCCGGCGGGGCGCTCGCCGGCCGAAGCCGTTGCAAGCAAGAGGGATGGGGGCCCGATGAGCGCTCTGTCGCCGCCGCTGCTGTGGACGTTCGGGTTCCTGCTCGGATGCGCGGGACTGCGAACGTCGAGCCGCTACGCGCACCACCTGACGCCGGCTCTGACCTGGGTCGCGGTCGTGCTGGCCTTCGCCGTCCTGTTCGCTCTGAGCCTGCGGACGGACACGGCCCCGGAGCGAGTCCTCGGACGCGATCCCGCGACGATCTCGTTCCTCGAAGCGTTGTAGAAGGCCGGCGAGGCGGCGGTCGCATCGGACCGCCGCGGTTGTAGGCCGGATCAAAGCGGGCGAGCGCGCGCTGCCCGCCCTCTGATCGCGGGGGATCGTGTGAGTGCGGCTCGTCACAACTTCGCCTCTCTGCCCGTTCTGGCGGCTCTGGCCTCGGTCGGCGCGGTTCTCGGCGCCGCCGCGCAGGACCGTCCCGCGACCACGGCCATGAGTTGCGGGCAGGCCCGGGGTCTGCTGAGGGCGCGCGGCGCCCTGGTGATGGGCACCGGCGGCTTCACCTACGACCGCTTCGTGCGCGACCGCAGCTTCTGCGAGCCGACGGAAGTGACCGCGAACGCCTTCGTGCCGACGCGCGACAATCCCCAGTGCCTGGTCGGGTACCGCTGCATCGAGCCCGGGCGGGACTGGTTCGGCGACGACGAGTAGCGCCCGGGACGCGGTCGCCCGCGCTCCGGCTCCGGTCGCGTCGAACCCCGCGGCACTCGTGCCCGCGGCCCAGCCATGCAATCGCTGACGGTGCGTCGCAGCAATCGGCGCAGTAGTTTCGTTGCGACGCGAAGCAAGGAGGAGCCGATGGAAGCCCTCGCCATGCCGCTGGCATCGGCGGCGGTGTTCACGCTGGGATGCGCCATCCTGCAGGTGTTCGGGCGCTACGCGGAGCGTTTCACCCCCGTCCTGGCCTGGACCGCGATGCTGCTCTGCGCGGCCGTGCTCATGGTCGCCAGCGTGCAACATCGGATCGCCCGTGGCGGCGACGATCAGATGCTGCTACCCGACCCCTGGCTCTCGACGATCCCCTGAGTCTCGCCCCTGAGTCTCGCCCCTGAGTCTCGCCCCTGAGTCTCGGGCCGGCGCGGGAGACCGGCGCGCTCCTCGGTTCCCTCGACCGCACGGGTCGGCTACGGTCACGCTATGACGATTTCCTACGCCCAGCGCCTTGAGGACATCCTCCTGCTGCGTGCCCTGCGCGACGTGGAGCGCGGATTCTACGTCGATCTCGGCGCCCACGACCCCGTCATCGATTCCGTCACCAAGCTGTTCTACGAGGCCGGTTGGTCGGGGATCAACGTCGAGCCGTCGCCGCACTGGTTCGCGAAGCTCGCGGCGGACCGGCCGCGCGACGTCAACCTCAACCTCGCGGTGACGGACCGTTCCGGCACGCTCACCTTCCACGAACTGACCGGCACCGGCCTCTCCACCGCCTCCGACCTCTTCGCCGAGCGGCACGTGGCGGCCGGGTTCGAGCGCGTCACCTACGAGGTGCCGACCCGCACGCTGGCGGAGATCTGCGAGGCGCATGCCCCCGGTCCGATCCACTTCCTGAAGATCGACGTCGAGGGGAGCGAGGAGGCCGCCCTGCGCGGCATGGATTTCCGCCGCTTCCGCCCCTGGATCATCCTGGCGGAGGCGACCGAGCCGCTCACGGACGTGCCGAGCTTCGCCGCCTGGGACCCGCTCCTGGTGGAAGCCGGCTACGACTTCGTGCTGTTCGACGGGCTCAACCGGTTCTACGTCGCGCGGGAGCGCCCGGAACTGGCGCGGTTCTTCGTGTGCCCGGCGGACGATTACGTGCGGGCCTGGGCCGTGCGCGCGGAGGAAGCGATGCACCGCGAGATCGCCGCGCTCAAGGCGCGCCCGGCCTGATCGGCGCCGGCCTCAGCGCTTGCGCGGCCCGTCCTTGCGGATGGGCGCGGCCGAGGCCGGGCGGCGCGGCAGCACCTTCGGCAGCGGGCCCCGCCGCGGGGCGGCCGGGGGCTCGGGCGGCGTGGCGAGGTCCGGCGGCGGGGCGGGCGGCGGCGCCGGCGCGGGCCGCGGCTCCAGGGCATGGGCCAGCACCTTCCTCATCGCCCCGGGGAGGGGCTCGTCCGCGAGCGCGTCGCGGGGGGTGAAGCGCATGCCCTCCGGCGCCTCGGTGCGGGCCGCGACGCGGGCGAGGAAGACCGTCAGTTCGAGCGGGAAATGCGTGAAGGTGTGGCGCACCACCCCGGGCAGCCGCTTCCAGCGGGCATCGAGCGGCGCGTCGAGCAGGCCGTGGGCGGGGTCGTAATCCGGCGTCCAGGCGCTCGTCGGCGGCTCCGCCATGCTGCCGAGCAGCCCCTCGGGCGGGCGGGTGCGCAGCAGCACCGCCTCGTCGCCGGCCCGCACCGCCACGAAGGCGGCGCCGCGGCGCAGGAGGCCGGGCTCCCGCCGGACCTTGCGCGGGAAGCTCTCCTGCAGCCCCTCGGCGCGGGCCCGGCAGGGCGCCATCCAGGGGCAGAGGGCGCAGGCCGGCCGCTTGGGCGTGCACAGCGTCGCGCCGAGATCCATCACCGCCTGCGCGAAATCGCCCGGCCGCGTCCGCGGCACCAGCGATTCGGCGAGCGCCCGGATCTCCGCCCGCGCCGCCGGCAGCGGCGTCTCGATCGCGAAGAGCCGCGACACCACCCGCTCGACGTTGCCGTCCACGGCGGCGGCCGGCCGGTCGAAGGCGATCGCCGCGATGGCCCCGGCCGTGTAGGCGCCGATGCCCGGGAGCCGGCGCAGCCCCTCCACCGTGTCGGGGAAGCCGCCCGCCGCCGCCACGGCCTTGGCGCAGGCGTGGAGGTTGCGGGCCCGCGAGTAGTAGCCGAGCCCCGCCCAGGCGCTCATCACCGCCTCCTCGGGGGCCGCGGCGAGCGCCGCCACGGTCGGGAACCGCTCCAGGAAGCGGGCGAAATAGGGCTTCACCGCAGCGACGGTGGTCTGCTGCAGCATGATCTCCGACAGCCAGACCCGGTAGGGATCGGGCACGCTGCCCGGCGCGGCGCGCCAGGGCAGCGTGCGGCGGTGGCGGTCGTACCAGACCAGGAGGTCGGCTGCGTCCGGCCTTGAGTGCGACGCGGCGGGCGCTACCATGCCGCCTCGCTTAGCCCGTTTTCCCGCCCCTGGGGAGCGGCCTCGCGGCGCCCTCCCGGGGGAACGAAGCCTTCATGCCCGCCGGGGTCTCGTGCTCCGCAAACGCCAGGATGACGCCCCGATGGCCCGCCCCAAGCCCCTGAGCGAACTGATCGAGCGGTCCCTCGGGCCGGTCTTCGCCGCCCAGGGTTTCGCCTCGACCGACATCCTCGCGTCCTGGCCCGAGATCGTGGGCGAGCGGCTCGCCGGCTTCTGCCAGCCGGAGAAGTTCGAGTGGCCGCGCCGCCACGGCGGGCGGGCCGGCGAGGCGCGCCCGGCGCCCGGCACCCTGGTGGTGCGGGTCGAGGGAGCCTTCGCCCTCGAACTCCAGCACCTCGCCCCCCTGGTGATCGAGCGGATCAACCGGCATTACGGCTTCGCCTGCGTCGGCCGGCTGAGCCTGCGCCAGGACCGGATCGCCCGCGGCGCCAAGCGCGCGCCCGCGCCCCCGAGCCTCGATCCGGCCCGCCGGGGCGAGGTGGCGAAGGCGGTCTCCGCCATCGGCGAGGACGGGCTGCGCGACGCCCTCGACCGGCTCGGCATCGCCGTGATGACCGCCCGCGGGTGAGGGTGCGCGGCCCGGGCGACACCCCGGCGCCTTGCCAGGACGCGGCGGCGATTCTACCGCTCCCGTTCCACTCCCCCGGCTCGTCTCGGAGACCCATCCATGATCACCCGGCGCGACGCGTTGACGCTCACCGGCTCGGCCCTCGGCGCGGCCCTGCTGCTGCCCGGGCTGCGGCTTCCTGCCCTCGCGCAGGCCGCCTCGCCGGATGCCCTGATGCAGCCCGGCCCCCTCGGCGACGTCTGGCTCGGGCCGGCCGAGGCGAAGTGCACCATCATCGAGTACGCCTCGATGACCTGCTCGCACTGCGCGGCGTTCCACAAGACCACCTGGCCGGCGCTCAAGGAGCGCTGGATCGACACCGGCAAGGTGCGCTTCACCCTGCGGGAATTCCCCCTCGATCCGCTCGCCACGGCGGCCTTCATGCTGGCGCGGGCGGACGATTCGGCGCGCTACTACCCGATCACCGACCTGCTCTTCGACCAGCAGCCGACCTGGGCCTTCGTCCCGAAACCCCTCGACGCCCTGGAGCAGATGATGCGCCAAGCCGGCTTCTCCCGCGAGAAGTTCGAGGCGACCCTCAAGGACCAGAAGCTCTACGACGCGATCAACACCGTGAAGGAGCGCGGCATGGCGGTGTTCAAGGTCACCGCGACGCCGACCTTCTTCATCAACGGCCAGAAGTTCCAGGGCGAGGTGTCGATCGAGGGGCTCGAGAAGGTGATCAAGCCGATCGTCGGGGCGTGATCGCGCGCCGCGGCGCGGGCCCCCTTCCCTCCCGCCACCCACAGGAGCCGCCGCCGCGGCGACACGGCGCGAGGCGTTGACCGGGGCCGGCGCGGCCCTCGGGGCGGCCCTGATCTCCGGGCCGCCCTGATCTCCGGGCCGCCCCTCCGCGCGAGGGGTCCGGTTCCTGCGCCAAGACCCGCGCCAAGACCCGCGCCGCGCCAAGACCCACGCCAAGACCCACGCCAAGACCCGGCGCCGGCGCGTCGGATGAGGCGAGGGGCCGCGCCGCGCCTTCCGGTCGTCACCCATGCGTCTCACCCGCCTGCGCATCGTCGGCTTCAAGACCTTCGTCGAGCCGAGCGAGGTCCCGATCGAGCCCGGCCTCACCGGGATCATCGGGCCGAACGGCTGCGGCAAGTCGAACCTGGTCGAGGCCCTGCGCTGGGTGATGGGCGAGAGCTCGCACAAGAGCCTGCGCGCCTCCGGCATGGACGACGTGATCTTCTCCGGATCCGGTGGCCGACCCGGCCGCAGCCACGCGGAGGTGACGCTGAGCCTGGACAACAGCGCCCGCACGGCCCCCGCCGCCTTCAACGGCGCGGACGCGCTCGACGTGACGCGGCGGATCGACCGGGGCGCCGGCTCCACCTACCGCGTCAACGGCCGCGAGGTGCGCGCCCGCGACGTGCAGCTGCTCTTCGCCGACGCCTCGACGGGTGCGCGCTCGCCCGCGATGGTCCGCCAGGGCCAGGTGGCCGAGATGATCGCGGCCAAGCCCCAGGCGCGGCGGCGGGTGCTGGAGGAGGCGGCCGGGATCGGCGGCCTGCATGCCCGCCGCCACGAGGCGGAGCTGCGCCTGCGCGCCGCCGAGGAGAACCTCGCCCGGGTCGAGGACGTGCTCGGCGCGATCAGCTCCGGGGTCGATTCCCTGCGGCGGCAGGCCAGGGCCGCCGCGCGCTACCGCGAGGTCGCCGCCGCGATCCGCCGGGGCGAGGCGCTGCTCCACCTCATCGCCCACGGGCGGGCGCGGGAGGAGGCGGCGCGGGCCGGGCGGGAGGCCGCCGCCGCCGCCGAGCGGGTCGCCGCCGCGCAGGCGGGGCAGGCCGCCGCCGCGACCGCCCAGGCCCTCGCCGCCGCCGGCCTGCCCCGCCTGCGCGAGGAGGAGGCGCGGGCCGCCGCCGCGCTGCAGCGGCTGACCCAGGCGGCGGCGGCCCTCGAGGCCGAGGAGAACCGCGCCGCCGAGCGCCTGCGCGACCTCACCCAGCGCCTCGCCGACCTCGCCCGCGACGCCGCCCGGCAGGCGGAGAGCCGCGACGACGCGCGGGCGAGCCTCGCCCGCCTCGACGCCGAGGCCGCCGCCCTGGCGGCCGACCCGGACGGTGCGGGCGCGCGCGCGGCGGCCGAGCAGCGGGCCGTCGCCGCCGAGGCCGCCCTCGCCGCCGCCGAGGCGGCGCTCTCGGCCGCCCAGGCCGCCGCCGCCGAGGGGAGCGCCCGCCGCGGCGCCCTGGAGCGCGCCCTGCGCGACGGGCGCACCCGCGCCGAGCGCCTCGCCGCCGAGCGGGCGCGCCTCGCCCGCGAGCGGGCCGGCGAGGCCGACGAGGCGCCGGCGCTCGCGCGCCTGCGCGCCGCCCTGGCGGAGGCGTCGGCGCTGAGCGAGCAGGCCGAGGACGAGGCCGCCGCGGCGCGCGAGGACCTCGCGGAGGCCCGCGACGCGGAGGCGCGCGGGCGTCCGGCCCTGGCCGACGCGGAGCGCGAGGCCGCCCGCCGCGAGGCCGAGGCGGGCACCCTCGCGGGCCTGGTGGCGCCTCCCGCGCGCTTCCCGCCGCTCCTCGACGCGCTGCGCGTCGCGCCGGGGCACGAGGCGGCCCTCGCGGCGGCCCTGGGCGAGGATCTCGACGCGGCGACCGACCCGGCCGCCCCCGCCCACTGGGCCGGGGCGCCGGAGGATCCCGCCGACCCACCGCTTCCCGCCGGTGCCCTGCCCCTCTCGCGCGTGGTGGACGGCCCGCCGCTCCTCGCCCGGCGCCTGCGGCAGGTCGGGATCGTCGCCCGCGGCGAGGCCGCCGCCCTGGCGGCGCGCCTGCGGCCGGGCCAGCGCCTCGTCACCCTCGCGGGCGACCTCGTGCGCTGGGACGGCTTCACGGTCTCCGCCGAGGCGCCCTCGCCCGCCGCCCTGCGCCTCGCCGCGCGCGCCCGGCTCGACGCGCTGCGGCAGGCAGCGGCCAAGGCCCGCGAGGCGGCGCAGGCCGCCCGCGCCGCCGGCGCGGTGCGGCAGGAGCGGGCGCGCGAGGCCGCCGCCCGGGAGACGCGGGCCCTCGACGCGGCCCGCCTCGCCCGCACCCGCCTCGACGCGGCCCGCGCCGCCCTGGTGGCCGCGGAGCGCCGCGCGGCCGAGGCGGCGGCGCGGCGCGCGGCCCGGGACGAGGCCGAGGCGCGGCTTGCCGAGGAGGCCGAGGAGGCGGCGGCCCGGATCGAGGCCGCCGAGGACGCCCTCGCGGCCCTGCCGGGGCAGGCGCCGGAGGATCTCGCCCGCCTGCGGCAGGCGGTGGCGACCCGGCGCGCCGCCGCGGCCGAGGCGAGGGCCGCCGCCCTCGCCCTCGCCCGTGCGGCCGCGGAGCGCCGCCGCCGCGCCGCCGCCCTGGCCGAGGAGCGGGCGCGCTGGGGCGACCGCGCCCTGCGCGCCGCGGCCGCCCTCGACGACCTCGCCGGGCGCCGCGCCGCGGCCGAGGAGGAGCGGGCCGCCCTCGCCGGGGCACCCGGCGCCTTCGCGGCCGAGCGGCGGCGGCTCGCGGGCGCCGGCCGGGAGGCCGAGGCGGCGCGGCGCACGGCGGCGGATCGGCTCGCGGCCGCCGAGGCCGGGCTCGCCGAGGCCGACCGGCGCGCCCGGGCCGCCCTCGAGGCCCTCGGCGCGGCGCGGGAGGCCCGGGCCGCCGCGGCGGCGGCGCAGGAGGCGCTGGCGCGCCGCCTCGCCGAGGTCGCCCGGGCGATCCCCGAGACGCTCGGCGCGACCCTGGAGGCGCTCCCCGCCCTCGCCGGCCTCGCCCCGGGCGAGGCCCTGCCGGAGGCGGAAGCGGTCGAGGCCCGGCTCTCCGGCCTGCGGGCCGACCGGGAGCGGATCGGGGCCGTGAACCTGCGGGCCGAGGCGGAACTGGCCGAGGCCGAGGAGCGGCGGGACGCGCTCTCGCGCGAGCGCGACGACCTCCTGGAGGCGATCCGGCGCCTGCGCGGGGCCATCGCGAGCCTCAACCGCGAGGGGCGCGAGCGGCTGCTCGCCGCCTTCGCGGCCGTGAACGGGCATTTCGAGCGCCTGTTCACCACGCTGTTCGGCGGGGGCACCGCCGAACTGACGCTCGTCGATGCCGAGGATCCGCTGGAGGCCGGCCTCGAGATCCTGGCCCGCCCGCCGGGCAAGAAGCCCCAGACCATGACCCTGCTCTCGGGCGGCGAGCAGGCGCTCACCGCCATCGCGCTGATCTTCGCGGTGTTCCTGACCAACCCGTCACCGGTCTGCGTGCTCGACGAGGTCGACGCCCCCCTCGACGACGCCAACGTCGAGCGCTACTGCGACCTCCTCGGCCGCATGGCCCGGGACACCGACACCCGCTTCCTGGTAATCACCCACAACCCCATCACCATGGCGCGGATGGACCGGCTGTGCGGGGTCACCATGGCGGAGCGGGGCGTGTCGCAACTCGTCTCGGTCGACCTCGCGGGGGCGCGGGCGCTCGCCGAGGCGATGTGATGCCGCGGGGCGTGGCCGTTCCCAATCCATAAGGCGGAACAAAGACTTATGGCTACCTCACGGATCCTTGACTCGCACTGTGGGCGAAACTATGGTGCGCCCGCTCGAAGGGGGCACCCGGGCTGGACAACTTCGCCCCTCCGACGCGGAGTCGCGCCATGACCGGCACCGACCCGCGAGACGAGGGCGGCATGGGCCGGGAGCCTGCCCCCGACAGTGATCTCTCCGCGAGGCTCAAGCGTCTCGAAATGCAGATCGACCGGAAGCGGCCCCCCGCCGCTCCCGATCCTTCGTCGCGTTCCGAGACCCGCCAACCCTCGCCGCTCGGCCTCGCGCTGCGTCTGTCGACGGAGTTCGTGTCGGGCGTCGTGGCGGGCGGGCTGCTCGGCTGGGGCCTCGATCGGCTTCTGGGCACCAAGCCCTGGGGCATGATCGTGCTCGTCATCCTGGGCTTCGCGGCGGGAGTGCTGAACGTGATGCGCGTGTCGGGGTTTTTTCGGCCCGCGGACACGAAGAAAAACGAAACGGGGACTTGATCATCGGGTGGATGCCGTGCATCCGCCAGCGCGGATCAGGCGCCGAGCGGACGACCGCGGCGCCGATGGATAGAGGGGCGGGACCGGCATGGCCGTGAAGTTGGATCCGATCCACCAGTTCGAGCTGAAGCCGCTGGTCTCGTTCGGTCATATCGGCCACCAGCACATCGCGTTCACCCAGTCGGCGCTCTACATGTTCGCCGCGGTCGGGATCATCGCGCTGATCACCCTGGTCGCCACCCGCCAGCGCGCGCTGGTGCCGGGGCGGATGCAGTCGCTGGCCGAGGCGTTCTACGAGTTCATCGCCTCCACGGTGCACCAATCGGCCGGGCACGGCAGCGAGCGCTTCGTGCCGCTCGTGTTCTCGCTCTTCATGTTCGTGCTGGTGCTCAACCTGTTCGGGATGATCCCCTACGCCTTCACGGTGACGAGCCACATCATCGTCACCTTCATGCTGGCGCTGGTGGTGATCCTGACCGTGGTCATCTACGGGTTCATGGCGCACGGGGTGCACTTCCTCGACCTGTTCGTGCCGCCGGGCGTTCCGGGCTGGCTGAAGCCGCTCATCGTGGCGATCGAGGTGGTGTCCTTCATCTCCCGCCCGATCAGCCTCTCGGTCCGTCTCTTCGCCAACATGCTGGCGGGCCACATCGCCCTCAAGATCTTCGCGGGCTTCGTCCCGGCCCTCCTCGCCGCGGGCATCTGGGGCATCCTCTCGCCCCTGCCCCTCGCCCTGTCGGTCGCCATCACGGCGCTCGAGATGCTGGTCGCGGTGCTGCAGGCCTACGTCTTCGCGACGCTGACCTCGATCTACCTCAGCGACGCGCTGCATCCCGGCCACTGACGGCCGGTTCCTCCCGGCCGTCCCGGCCGGGGTGCCCCCTCCCCACCCCGGTTCGCCCTGTCGCGGCCGGATCCCACCAGCCAGACGACTAGACGACCTCAGGAGTACTCAGATGGATCCCGTTGCTGCGAAGTACATCGGCGCCGGTCTCGCCTGCCTCGGCATGGCGGGCGCCGCCGTGGGCCTCGGCAACCTCTTCGGCCAGTTCTTCGCGGGCGCCCTGCGCAACCCCTCCGCGGCCGACAGCCAGCGCGCCAACCTGCTCCTCGGCTTCGCGCTGACGGAAGCGCTCGGCATCTTCTCGCTCCTCGTCGCGCTGCTGCTCCTGTTCGCGGTCTGAGGCGTCGACGCCCGGGCGCCTCGTCCGGGAGCGGCCCGTCGCCGCTCCCCGTCTGACGGGCGCCCCCTCCCGTCGCGGAGGCCCGCCGGCGCGCGGGTGCCGCGGCGTCTTGCGCCGGCAGCTCGGCCGGCGCGCTGCTTGAGGCTCCCGCATTCCCGGACGACACGATGGCGCAGCCCACACCCCATGCCGGCCTGCAGGAAGGCCTGATCCACGAGCCGGCCTCCGAGCATGGCGGCGGCTTTCCTCCCTTCCAGAGCACCACCTTCGCGGCGCAGATCCTCTGGCTCGCCATCGCCTTCGGGCTGCTCTACTACCTGATGTCCCGGGTCGCGGTGCCGCGCATCGCCGGCCTGCTGCACGACCGTCAGGCGCGGCTCGCCGCCGATCTCGATGAGGCGTCGCGCATGAAGACCGGCGCGGATTCCGCCCGAGGAGCCTATGAGCGCTCCCTCAAGGAGGCGCAGGACAAGGCCAAGGGCATCGCCCAGGCGACCCGCGACAGCCTCGCGGCCGAGGCCGAGACCCGCCGCAAGGCCCTGGAGGCCGACCTCGCCGCCAAGCTCGCCGAGTCCGAGGCGCAGATCCGCGCCCGCACCGCGACCGCGATGGGCAGCGTGCGCGAGGTCGCGGCCGACGCCGCCACCGCCATCGTCGAGCGCCTGATCGGCCAGAGCCCCGACCGCGCCGCCGTCGAGGCGGCCTACGACCGCACCCAGACCGTGCACTGAGCCGGAGGACCCGAGAGATGTTGGAACCGGAATTCTGGGTCGCGGTCGCCTTCGTGATCTTCTGCGGCATCGTCTGGAAGGCCGGCGGCTTCGACCAGATCATCAACGGCCTCGACCGCCGGGGTGAGCGGGTGCGCCGCGAACTGGAAGAGGCCCGCCGCCTGCGCGAGGAGGCCGCCGCGCTCCTCGCCGACTACCAGAAGCGCCGGGGCGAGGCCGAGCGCGAGGCCGAGGCGATCGTCGCCAATGCCCGGGCGGAGGCGGAGCGCGCCGCCGCCGAGGGCCATGCCCGCCTGAACGACTTCGTCGCCCGCCGCACCAAGGCCGCCGAGGCCAAGATCGCGCAGGCCGAGGCGCAGGCCGCCGCCGAGGTGCGGGCCGCCGCCGCGGAGGCCGCGGTGCGCGTCTCCGAGACCATCCTGCGCGAGAAGGTGACGGGCGACGCCGCCCAGGACCTGATCCGCCGCAGCCTCGGCGACATCCGCACGCGCCTGCGTGCCTGATACGGGATCCGCTTGATCGAAGCGGATCCCGGATCCCAAGCCCGCGCGGCGCCTGAGCGAAGCCGACATCCGCATTGTGAAGCAATCAATCGGATGGCGTATGACCCGCACGGCCCGACGGGCCGCGGGGCCCCACCCGCGCGAGAGAGCCGCCCCCCGGGGCGGCTTTTTTCATGGTCGGGAGCGTCAAGCCGCGACCGGCCGAAGCCCGCGACCTCTGCCGCGACCGTCCCGCGCCGGGCGCGCATGCGACACCCGGTTGATGGCGTCGCCATCTCCCATTTCGGCCATGCGGATGTCGGCCTCGTACAGGCGCCGCGGATCAGCTCGGTCCATAGGCCCGTCGAGGGCCCGCCGCCCCCAGGCTCCGGCCCGCCGATTCGGCTCCCCGGGATAGCCCTCGGTTGAGGCCGGCGGGTGCATTCAGCCTAGTCCGATTTTGTCCATTGCCCAGCGTCAGGCCGCTAAGGGGTATGACTGAAAAGGACTTTTTCGCGCGCGGCGCCCGCCCGAGCGGCCAGTGGAAGCGCTGCCACAAGTTGCTCCGGCCTTGCTGGGAACTAACCTATGTTATATTCGAACCTGGATCGGTGAAGGCTGCGAGGAGCCGTCACCGACAGCAAATACCAAATTCAACTCGGGATGAGGCGTTAAGGATCGATGACCCTCTACTACTTTCATTTCCAGAATGGGTCGCGCATGATCCTGGATGCAGAGGGGATGGACCTTCCGAGCCGGGCGGATGCGCTCGAACGCGCGACCCACCTGGCGACGGACCTTCTGCGGGACGGTGACATCGTCTGCGACTGGCGGCGAAGCGCGATCCGGGTCGAGGACCAGAATCACTGCCGGGTGCTGCGGGTGCCGATGGCGAGCGTTCAGGCGCGGGCCAGCCGCCAGCGACTCCGCGCCCAGTGAGGCTCTCAGGGGCGCTCCGCCAGAAAGCCGAGCACGCCCTGCTTATGCACCTTGTCGCCGACGGCGAGGTTGTGGTCGCGGTTGGGGATCTCGAGGCTGCGCGCCTCCGGGATCAGGGCGGCGAGTGCGGGTCCGGACCCGGCGATGTGGTCGGTGGTGCCGACCGAGACCAGCGTCGGCACCTCGATCTGCGCCACCTCCGCGCGCGAGAGGGTCTGCCGCGAGCCGCGCATGCAGGCGGCGAGCGCCCGGAGATCACTGCGGGTCTGCTCGGCGAAGATCCGGAAGGAGCGCGCCACCGGATCGGTCACGTCGGCGCTCGACGGCGCCTCCATGGCCTCCGAGATGCCGCTCGGCAGCCCCCTGCCCTCGACGAGGTGGATCCCGAGTCCGCCGAGCAGCGCCGAGCGCACCCGGTCCGGATGCAGCAGCGCCAGGAAGGCCGTGATGCGGGCGCCCATCGAGTAGCCCATCACGTCGGCCCGCCCAAGGCCGAGATGGTCGAGGAGCCGGCGCGCATCCTCCGCCATCAGCTCGGACGCGTAGGCCTCCGGCTCGTAGAGCTTGCCGCTCTCGCCGTGCCCGCGATTGTCGAGGGCGATCACCCGGTAGCCCGCCTCCGTGAGCGTCCGGACCCAGCCCGTGTTGACCCAGTTCGTGCGGTGGTTCGAGGCGAAGCCGTGGATGAGCAGCACCGGGTCGCCCGCACCCCGCTCCGGCCGGGCATCCAGATAGGCGATCGTCACCCCGTCGGAATCGAAGGTCTGCATCGGCGGCGGGCTCCCCTGCGGCGTCCCCGCCCTCTATCGGGCAGGACGGCGCCCGGCAATGGCCGGGCGTTGCGGGCAGGACGGCGCCCGGCAATGGCCGGGCGTTGCGGGCAGGACGGCGCCCGGCCATGGCCGGACGTTGCGGGCGGCCCGCCGCGGTGGCATAGGCGCGCGATGGCGACCTCGACCCATGCGATGACCCAATCCCTTGAGCCCTTCGGGACCTACGCGCCCACCGGCCTCGTGCGCTGGATCGTGGCCCGGACCCAGCGCCTGCCGGCGGAGGAATGGGGCGCCCGGCGCCTCGCGCTGATCCTGCGCCGCTGCGCCATCCGCCTGCTGCGCGGCCGGCCCCTCGACGTCGAGCGCTACGGCGCCCGCATGCGGCTGCACCCCTACAACAACAACTGCGAGAAGAAGGTGCTCTTCACCCCGCAGTTCTTCGATCCGGCCGAGCGCCGGCTCCTCGCCGAGCGGCTCCGGCCGGACTGCGTCTTCATCGACATCGGGGCGAATATCGGCGCCTACGCGCTGTTCGTGGCCGGGATCAGCGGGCCCTCGGCGCGCATCCTGGCGGTCGAGCCGCAGCCCGACATCTTCGACAAGCTCGCCTACAACATCGCCCAGAACCCCTTCGGCACGGTCAAGGCGGTGGCCTGCGCGGTGGCCGACAAGGCGGGCGAGCTCACGCTGTTCGTCGACCAGCGCAACAGCGGGGAATCGAGCCTCAAGGTGGTGGGCACCAACGAGGGCGCGGCGATCCGCGTGCCGGCGGTGACGCTCCTCGACCTCGTGCGCGCCGAGGGCCTGCCGCGCATCGACGCGATGAAGCTCGACGTCGAGGGGGCGGAGGACCTGATCCTGGAGCCCTTCCTGCGCAAGGCGCCGCCCGCCCTGCATCCGGGGATCATCGTCCTGGAGGACGGCACCGACCTCTGGCAGACCGACCTCTGCGCCCTCCTGCTGAGCCACGGCTATCGCCGCCTCGCGCGCACCCGCCTCAACCTCATCTTCGAGAAGGCCTGACGGGTGATCCGGGATTGGCTTGATCGAAGCGGATCCCGGATCACGAGCCCGCGCGGCGCCTGAGCGCGGCGCCTGAGCGAAGCCGACATCCGCATGGCCGAAATCGGAGATGGCGAAGCCATCAACCGGATGGCGTATCAGGCCGGCAGCATCGGGATCTCCGCCTCGATGGCGACCTCGTCCGGGTCGAGCCGGCAGCGATAGGCCACGGTCGCGACGCCGGCCTCCTGCGCCCGCCGGAAGGAGGCCGCGAAGGCCGGGTCGACGTCGCCCGCCACGGTGAAGCGTCCGGCCCGCATCTGCACCACGACGATCACCATCGCGCGCCCGCCGCCGCGCACCACCGCGGCGAGCTCCTCCATGTGCCGGGCGCTGCGGGCGGCGATGCAGTCCGGGAACTCGGCGAGGCCGGCGTCCCGCATCATGTGGCAGTTCTTCACCTCGACGTGGATCGGGCCGGCCGGATGCTCGGCCAGGAAGTCGACCCGGCTCGCCCGGCCGTAGCGCACCTCCGGCCGCAGGGACGTGACCCCGGCGAGCGCCGGCAGGCGGCCCTCCCGGAAGGCCTCCGCCACCAGGTGGTTCGGGCGCATCGTGTTGATGCCGACCCATTGCGGGCCGCCCGGCAGGTCGGCCTCGACCATCTCCCAGGACCACGCGAGCTTGCGGCCGGGGCTGGTCGCGGCCGAGAGCAGCACCGGGCGCCCCGGCGCCGCCAGGCCCAGCATCGCGCCCGGATTGGCGCAATGCGCCGTCACCAGGCGGCCGTCGGCGAGTTCGACGTCGGCGAGGAAGCGCTTGTAGCGGCGGACCAGCCGCCCCTCGGTCAGCCGGGACGGGAAGCGCAAGGCGGGCACGCGGGCGACGACATGACCCCCCTTAGCAGGGCGCGCCGCCCGGCGCGACGCCCGTGCCGCCCCCTGCGGCGCTCAGGGGCGCGGCGGCGCCGGCACGATCGCGCAAGATCCAGCGCGTTCCCCGCCGCCCAGCGCTCCCCTCGCCCAGGCCGACGCCGCGCAGGCCGAGCGCCGCGCAGGCCGAGCGCCGCGAAGGTGGCGTCCCGCTCCGCGATGCTCCCGTTGCGGAAGGAGCGCGGGCTGCCGGGCGTCTCGCGCGACCGCGGCGGCGGGTCCGAGACCGCCGGCCCCGGCGCTTGAGCCGCGCGTGGGCGCGCGATACAGCGGGAGCCCAGCCTGGAGGCCCGCGTGAGCGACGACAACCCGAATGCGGTGACGGCGGCCCTGCTCGTCATCGGCGACGAGATCCTCTCCGGGCGCACCAAGGACAAGAACATCGGCTACATCGCCGAGTACCTCACCCAGGTCGGCATCGACCTGCGCGAGGTGCGGGTCGTGCCGGACGTGGCCGAGGAGATCGTCGGCGCGGTCAACGCGCTGCGCGCCCGCTACACCTACCTGTTCACGACCGGTGGCATCGGGCCGACCCACGACGACATCACGGCCGATTGCGTGGCGGCGGCCTTCGGCGTCGGCATCGAGGTCGATCCCCGAGCCCGGGCCATGCTGCTCGAACGCATCCCGGAGGCGGAGCTCAACGAGGCGCGCCTGCGCATGGCCCGCATCCCCTTCGGGGCCGAGCTGATCGAGAACCCGATCTCGAAGGCGCCCGGTTTCATGATCGGCAACGTGATCGTAATGGCGGGCGTGCCCGCGATCATGCAGGCGATGCTCGACGGGATCGCGCCGCGCCTGCGCACCGGCGCCCGGATGCTCGCCGAGACGGTCGAGGCCGGCGGCCTGCCCGAGGGCCTCTACGCCGGCGACCTCGCCGCGCTCGCGGCGCGCTTCCCGGGCGTCTCGATCGGCTCCTACCCGTCGATGACGCCGCAGGGGTTCCGCAACCAGATCGTCGCCCGCGCCAAGGACCCCGCCCAGCTGGCGGCGGCCCGGGCCGAGATCGAGACCCTCGTCGCCCGCCTGCGGGCGGCCCGGGACTGACCGGAGGAACAGGATGGCGGCCCCTGGCGACAAGGCTTTCCCAGTCTCGTGGGACCAGTTCCACCGCGACGCGCGGGCGCTCGCCTGGCGCCTCGCCGGGGCCGGGCCGTTCGAGGCGATCGTCTGCATCACCCGCGGCGGCCTCGTGCCCGCCGCCGTGGTGGCGCGCGAACTCGGCATCCGCCTGATCGAGACCGTCTGCATCGCCAGCTACCACGATTACCAGGAGCAGGGCGCGCTCCACGTCATCAAGGACGTGGCGCCGAGCATCCGCGCGATCGGCGACGGGACCGGGCGCGGCGTCCTCGTCCTCGACGACCTGACGGATACCGGCAAGACCGCGCAGGTGGTGCGGGGCATGCTGCCGAACGCGCATTTCGCCACGGTCTACGCCAAGCCCGCCGGGCGGCCGCTGATCGACACCTTCGTCACCGAGGTCAGCCAGGACACCTGGATCTACTTTCCCTGGGACATGGGCCTCGCCTACCAGGCCCCGATCCATCCGGGCACGGCGGGCTGAGGCGGCCCCTGCGGCGGGAACACGGGGCCGGCGCCGGGCTTGGACCGGGGCCGGGCGTCCCGGCGCGAGACCCCATGCGAGGCCTCATGGGAGGCCTCGTCGCGGGCCTCACGGGAGGCCGCATGTCCGGACCCGAGCCCGAGCGGAGAGGCCGCGAGCACGACGTCGCGGACGAGGTCGAGGCGGAGCGCTGGCCGAGCGCCATCGTCATCCACGAGGTCATCCGCCACGAGGGGGGTCGAGGAACTCGCCCGCACGGTCTCCGCGCTGCTGCTCTCGGGCCTCGCGGCCGGTCTGGCGATGGGCCTCTCCCTCGTGGTCCAGGGCGTGATCCGGGCGCGGCTGCCCGAGGCCCCCTGGCGCGACCTCGTCTCCGGCTGGGGCTACACGATCGGCTTCCTGATCGTGGTCCTCGGGCGCCAGCAACTCTTCACCGAGAACACCCTCACCCCGGTGCTCCCGCTCCTGCACGACCGGACCCTCGCGGTGCTCGGGCGGCTGCTGCGCCTGTGGGGCCTGGTGCTCGCGGCCAACCTCGTCGGCACGATCCTGTTCGCCCTCGCCATCGCCCGCACCGAGGTCTTCGACGAGGGCCTGCGGGCGCAGTTCCGCGACATCAGCCGCCACACCCTCGCGCATCCGTTCTGGCCGACCCTCTCCAAGGCCGTGGTCGCCGGGTGGCTCATCGCCCTGATGGTCTGGCTGCTGCCCGCCGCCGGAGGCGCGCGGCCCTTCGTCATCCTGCTCCTGACCTACGTGATCGCGATCTGCGGCCTCGCCCACGTCGTCGCCGGCTCCGTCGAGGCCGCCTACCTGGTCTTCCTCGGCGAGGCGGGCTGGGGCGACTACGCCGCCCGCTTCTTCCTGCCGACGCTGATCGGCAACGTCTTCGGCGGGGTCGCCCTGGTCGCCGTGCTGAACTGGGGGCAGGTCGCGCCCGACGTCGAGTGAACGCGAGCCGCCGGCATTCGTTGGGCAGGCGACGGACATCCCCCGAGCAGCATGGAGCAGCCAATGGTCTACGCGCACAAGCCCCTCGACCAGCAGGTAATCGTGATCACGGGAGCGTCGAGCGGGATCGGCCTCGCCACGGCGCGCCGGGCGGCGCGCAGCGGCGCCCGGGTGGTGATGGGCGCCCGCAACGCCGAGGCGCTCGCGATGATCCAGGACGAGATCGGGCACGACGGCGGGCAGGCGGCCCACGCGGTCGGCGATGTCGGCCGGCGCGAGGACGTGCAGGCCCTGGCCGATACGGCGATGCAGCGCTTCGGCCGCATCGACAGCTGGGTGAACGACGCCGGCATCTCGATCTTCGGGCGGCTGGAGGAGGTCAGCGACGCGGACAGCGACCGGCTGTTCCGGACGAATTTCTGGGGCACCGTCTACGGCTCGCTGGTGGCGCTCCCCTACCTGCGGCAGCAGGGCGGCGCGCTGATCAATGTCGGCAGCATCGCCTCCGACATGGTGATCCCGCTCCAGGCCATGTACTCGGCGAGCAAGCACGCGGTGCGGGGCTTCACGGACGGGCTGCGGGCGGAGCTGGACATGGAGGGGGCGCCGGTCTCGGTGACGCTGATCAAGCCCGGCTCGATCGACACGCCCCTGACCCACCACGCCCGCAACTACATGGACCGCGAGCCGCAGCTGCCCCCGCCGGTCTACCACCCGGACGAGGTGGCGCGGGCCATCCTGCACGCCGCGGTGCATCCCCAGCGGGAGATCTACGTCGGCGGCGGCGGCCGCGCGATGACCGGCCTCAAGAAGGTGGCGCCCCGCGCCTTCGAGCGCCTCGGCGCCGTGATGTCCCAGGCCCAGCGCGGCGCCGAGCCGCCGCGCGACCCGCGCGGGTCCCTGCACGAGCCGGGCATCGACGGGCAGGTCCAGGGCGGCCACCCGGGCTACGTGCGGCGCACCAGCACCTACACGCGGGCGCAGCTCCACCCGCTGACCACCGGGGCGGTGATGGCCGGGGTCGGGCTCGCGGCGGCGGCGCTGATGAAGCGGCGGGCGTGAGGCGATCGGCCGCCCGGCGCAACTCCTGACGCGGCCCGTCGCGGCCCCATCTCCGGCGGCGGACCCTCGGAAGCCGATGCGACGCCGCCTCGATCCCCCGCGCGACCCGATCCGCCGCCTGCGCCCGGGGCACCGCCCGCGGCGCCGGGGGCGATGCCTCCCGGCGCGGTGCCTCGGGCCGCGCGGGCTCGCGGCGGCCTTCGCCCTCGCCCTCCTCCCCGCCCTCGCCGCCGCGGCGGTCCCGGCGATCGAGGGCGACGCCATCCCGGCGCCGCTCACTGGCACCGCGGGCGACCCGGCCCGCGGCCGCGCCATCGCCACCGACCCGCGGCGCGGCCTCTGCACCCTGTGCCACGCGGGCCTCGGCGGCCGGCCGGAGGGGGATGTCGGCCCGAATCTGGCGGGGATCGGCGCGCGGCTCTCGCCCGGGCAGATCCGCCTGCGGCTCGTCGACGGCCGCGTCTTGAATCCGGACACGATCATGCCCTCGTATCTGCGCGTCGAGGGCCTCGAACGGGTCGCGCCGGCCTGGCGCGGCCGGCCGGTGCTGGAGGCGCAGGAGATCGAGGACGTGATCGCCTACTTGGCGACGCTGCGCGGCGGAGGGGAGACGCGATGACGAGGCCGGACCGGCGATCCATCCTGGCGGGCGGCGCGGGGCTCCTCGCCGTGACGCTGGTGCGCCCGGCTCGCGCCGCCGAGCGGCCGCCGCGCGAGCCGACCCTGAGCGCCATCCGGCGCTTCGCCGGCGACGCGCTGATCCGTCCCGGCCGGGTCAGCCTCGACCTGCCGCCGCTCGTGGAGAACGGCAACGCCGTGCCGCTCTCGGTCGCGGTCGAGAGCCCGATGACCGAGGCCGACCACGTCCGCCGCATCGCGGTCTTCAACGACAAGAACCCGCAGCCGAACGTGCTCACCATCCATCTCTCGCCGCGTGCCGGGCGGGCGGCGGTGTCGACCCGCATCCGGCTCGCGGATTCCCAGACCGTGACGGCGATCGCCGAGATGTCGGACGGCAGCTACTGGTCCGCCACCGCCGACGCGATCGTGACCCTCGCGGCCTGCGTGGAGGGATGACGCGATGGCCCGCAGCCTCATCAACGTGCCGAAGAGCGCCGCCGCCGGCAGCGTGATCGAGATCAAGACCCTGATCTCCCACCCGATGGAGACCGGCTTCCGGCCGGGCGCGGACGGGCGCCTCGTGCCGCGCAACATCATCACGGAGTTCGTCTGCCGCTTCGAGGACGAGGAGATCTTCCGGGCCGAGCTGTTCCCGGCGAGTTCCGCCAACCCCTACCTGACCTTCACGACGGTGGCGACGCGCAGCGGCACCTTCACCTTCACCTGGAGCGGCGACAACGGCTTCTCGCAGACCGAGCGCGCCGCGATCGCGGTGACGTGAGGCGCCCGCCGCCCCGCCGGCCCGGCCTCGCCGGGCTCCTCCTGCTCTGCCTCGGCGGCGCCGCGGCCGCGGCCGAGATCCCGCCCGGCGAGCGCCGCTCCGGCTTCGACCAGATGACGCCGGAACTGCGCGCCATGCAGCGGGACGAGGCGGCCCATCCGGGCCAGCTCTGGGTGGCGGACGGCGAGGAGGCCTGGGGGACGGCGCCGGCCTCGGGCGCCCCGGCCTGTTCCGGCTGCCACGGGCCGATCACCGCGATGCGCGGCGTCTCGGCGCGCTACCCGGCCTTCGACGAGGGAGGGGGCGGACCGGTCGACCTGGACGACCGCATCAACCTGTGCCGCCGCCGCCACCAGAACGAGGCGCCGCTCGCGCCCGAGACTCGGCCGCTTCTGGCGCTCGCGGCCGCGATCGGGGCGCAGTCGCGCGGGCTCCCGGTGGCGCCGCCGGCCGACCCGCGCCTCGCCGGGGCGCGGGCGGAGGGCCGCGCCCTGTTCACCCGCCGCCTGGGCCAGCTCGGCCTCTCCTGCGCGGCCTGCCACGACGCGCAGTGGGGGCGGCACCTCGGGGCGGCGGTGATCCCGCAGGGCCACCCGACCGGCTACCCGCTCTACCGGCTGGAATGGCAGGATCTCGGCTCCTTCCGGCGCCGGCTGCGCAACTGCCTGACCGGGATGCGGGCCGAGCCCTTCCCGCCGGACGCGCCCGAGCTGGTGGCGCTGGAACTCTACCTGATGCAGCGCGCCGCCGGCCTGCCGGTGGAGACGCCGGCCCTGCGGCCCTAGAGCATTTTCCGACGAAGTGGATGCCGGTTCGTCGCAGACAATGCGGCAAGATCAAAGACCTAGAGCAGCACCCGATTGCAACGTGATCGGGTGCTGCTCTAGCCGGATCCGCGCCGGCGCGACGGTTCCGGCATCACGACGCGTCCTCCTGCCGAGGTGCTCCCCGGCTCGCGCGCGCTCGCGCCTCCCGGGCCGGCGATCCCGCTGCGTGCGCCGGGATCGGTGCGGGATCCCCCGCCCGCCGAATCGCGGCGTGACGGCGCCGCGGCGACGGTCTAGACCTCTGGCCGGGAGGGACGGCATGACGGATCACCACCACGATCACCCGCACCCGCATGGCAGCGAGCTCTCGCCCATGGACCTGCGGGTGCGGGCGCTCGAATCCATCCTGGTCGAGAAGGGCTACGTCGATCCGGCCGCCCTCGATGCGCTGATCGACACCTACGAGACCAAGGTCGGCCCCCGCAACGGCGCCCGGGTCGTCGCCCGGGCCTGGGTCGATCCGGCCTACCGCGCCCGGCTCCTCGACGACGCCACCGCGGCCATCCGCGAACTCGGCATCGGCGGACGCGGCGGCGAGCACATGGTCGTCGTCGCCAACACGCCCGAGGAGCATAACCTCGTCGTCTGCACCCTCTGCTCCTGTTACCCCTGGCCGGTCCTCGGCCTGCCCCCGGTCTGGTACAAGTCGCCGCCCTACCGCGCGCGGGCGGTGATCGACCCGCGCGGCGTCCTGCGCGAGTTCGGCGTCGAACTGCCCGCGACCACCCGGATCCGCGTCTGGGATTCGACCGCGGAGCTGCGCTACATGGTTCTGCCGATGCGGCCCGCCGGCAGCGAGCACCTCGACGAGGCGGCGCTGGCCGACCTCGTGACCCGCGACGCCATGATCGGCACCGGCCTCCCCCTCGCTCCCGACCAGGTGGTGCGCGCATGAATGGCGGTCAGGATCTCGGCGGCATGCACGGGTTCGGGCCGATCGGCTTCGAGGCCGACGAGCCCTGGTTCCACGCTCTCTGGGAGCGGCGCGTCTTCGCCATGGCGATGGCGATGGGGCTGACCGGGACCTGGAACCTCGACGCGAGCCGCGCGGCCCGCGAATCCCTGCCGCCGGCCGAGTACCTGGCGGCGAGCTACTACGAGATCTGGCTCCGGGCCCTGGAGAAGCAGCTGACCCATCACGGCCTCGTCGAGGAGGCCGAGCTGCGGGCGGGCGCCGCGCTCACGCCCCCCGCGCCGATCACCCGCGTGCTCAGGGGCGAGGAGGTCGCGCCGCTCTTCGCGCGCGGCTTCCCGAGCGACCGCCCCGCCGCGCGGCCCGCCCGCTTCGCGGCGGGCGACGAGGTCACCGCCAAGGTCATGAACCCCGCGGGCCATACCCGCCTGCCGCGCTACGTCCGCGGCCGCACCGGCACGGTCGAGCGCGTGCACGGCACCTTCGTGTTCCCGGATTCGAACGCGCGCCTCGCCGGCGAGAACCCGCAATGGCTCTACACGGTGCGCTTTCCCGGGGTGGAATTGTGGGGCGAGGAGGCGGATCCGGGCCTCAGCGTCTCGGTCAACGCCTTCGAGAGCTACCTGGAGCCGGTGCGCAGGGCGGCCGCGCCGGCGCCGGGAGATGGGCCGGCAGGCGCGCCGGCGCCGGCAGGCGCGCCGGCGCCGGCAGGCGCCGCATGAGCGCGCCCGAGGCTTCCCCCTTCGCGGCGCCCTGGGAGGCGCAGACCTTCGCCCTGGTGGTGGCGCTGCAGGAGCGCGGCCTGTTCACCTGGGGCGAATGGGCCGAGGCGCTCGGCGCGGCGAGCCGGCGCGGCGAGCGCCCGGCCGATTACGCGCTCTGGCTGGAGGTGATCGAGGACCTGCTCGGCGCCCGCGGGGTGACCTCGGCCGAGGCGCTCTCCGAGCGCCGCGACGCCTTCGCGCGGGCCGCCGCCGCGACCCCGCACGGGCAGCCGATCCTGCTCGCGAACGATCCCGGCGCCTGATCCGGGCACGAAAAAGCCCGGCTCGCGCCGGGCTGGTTGCTCTTGCCGGAAGCTCTTGCCGGAAGCTCTTGCCGGAAATCTCTCGCCGGAACCGGCCGGTCACGCCTGGAGGGCGTTCACCCGGGCCGTGAGGCGCGAGACCTTGCGGGAGGCCGTGTTCTTGTGAACGATGCCCTTCTGCGACGCGCGCATGATCTCCGGCTCGGCGCTCCGCAGGGCGGTCAGCGCCGTGGCGGCGTCGCCCGAGGCGATCGCCTCCTCGACCTTGCGGATGAAGGTGCGCATGCGGCTGCGGCGCGAGCGGTTGATCGCCGTGCGCTTGGCGATCTTGCGGGTCATCTTCTTGGCCGACACGGTGTTGGCCATCGGTCTTCCTCATTCTCGAAAAGCGCGATGCACGAGGGCCCGGGGGCGTGACGGCGTCGCGGACAGGGCGCGGAAAGCACGGAAAGCCGCCGGGGCGAGCCGGCGGGTTCGCGAGACGCCGTCTATAGCCGCGCGTCCCGCCATCGTCAACGCGAGACTCCCGGCCGCCCCTGCCTGTAGGACAGAACCCATGCCAACGGCCCGGCATGCCGACGCGCCGGGCCGTCGAGCACTCCCAGTTTCCGACACCGAGCCAAAGATTTGGCGAGAAGGCTTGACGACGAGTCGAGAACCGAACCGGCGGTCGTGGCAAGCGACCGCCGGCCTCATCAGACGGAGCCCCGATCATGACCTCCCCGGCCGACGATCCGACCCGCGCCGCGCGGCTCGCGCGCTTCCAGCCCCTCTCCGGGATGGCGATGCCGCGCTTCGCCGGCCTCGCCAGCCTGATGCGCCTGCCGGTGCTGAGCCCGGAGGCGGCCATCGCCGAGCCGGTCGAGATCGGCCTGTTCGGCATCCCCTTCGACAGCGCCACCACCAACCGCCCGGGCGCGCGCCTGGGGCCGCGCGGCGTGCGCGAGCAATCGGCGCTGATGCGCCTCGTCAACCCGGCGACCGGGATCTGCCCCTACGAGCTCTGCGCCTGCGCGGATCTCGGGGACGTGGCGGTCAACCCGGTCGACGTCGCCGACACGCTCGGCCGCATCGAGGCGTTCGCGGCGCCCCTGCGCGCGGCGGGGCTGACGCTCCTCGCGGTCGGGGGCGACCACCTCGTCAGCTACCCGCTCCTGCGCACGGTCGCGGCGGGCCGGCCGGTGGGGCTGATCCACATCGACGCCCACAGCGACACCACCGACAGCTATTTCGGCGGCGCCAAGCTCACGCACGGCACGCCGTTCCGGCGCGCCATCGAGGACGGCGTCCTCGACCCGCGGCGCACCGTCCAGATCGGCCTGCGCGGCACGCTCTACGCCCGCGACGAGCGGCAATGGGCCCTCGACCAGGGCATCCGCATCCTCGACATGGAGCGGGTGATCGCCGAGGGGCTGCCCGCCGCGGTCACCGAGGCCCGCGCGGTGGTCGGGGCCGGGCCGACCTACCTGACCTTCGACATCGATTCCATCGACCCGGCCTTCGCCCCCGGGACGGGCACGCCGGAGATCGGCGGCTTCACCTCCCGCGAGGCGCTCTTCCTCCTGCGCGGCCTGCGCGGCCTCGACCTCGTCGGCGCCGACCTCGTGGAAGTCGCCCCGCCCCTCGACCCCTCCGGCACCACGGCCCTCGTCGGCGCGACCATCGCGTTCGAGCTGCTCTGCCTCCTCGCCGAGGCGCGGGCGCGCCGCGCCGGGTGAGGCGGCCGGGGTGCTGTCAAGCCCGGGGCGCGTCCCAACACCCTGTCCACCGCCGTGTCCCCGGCCCCCTCCCCGCTCTCGACATGACCGGATCCCGGCGCCGGCCCGAAGCCGGCCGGAATCCCGCCGATTCGGGAACAGCGCGGCACATCAAGGGCTTGCGGGGGGACAAGCTGTGCGCGGGCCGTGAGTCGCCGACGCGGTCAAGCCTCCGTTCACCACGCCGCCAACGCTTCCTGTTGCGAAGCTTCACCAGGCGGGCGTAACCTTCCTCCGTCGCGCTCGGGGGTGCGGCGCTTCCCCATCTTCCACAAGTCACGATTCGGTCGGTGGCCCGTTGCGGCACCGCGCCGTGAGTCGTGCCGTCGGGGCGGCTTCGCCGCGGCCGGCATCGCGAGGATCTGCAAGGGCCTGTCGCTTAAGGA